>NZ_VMBJ01000068.1:0-15890 GCF_010608305.1 Stenotrophomonas sp. AS012628
GGCCGCAAACCCATCCCGCCCGGCCAACCCCATGATCGACGAACGCCGCCCACCACGAGGGGCTGCGCCGTTGGCTGGAAACCTAGACCGGTGCCAGTGCAGTGAACGGTGCCCACGGCAGGTTGCGCAGCAGCGCATACCCGGGCAGCACCCAGAGCCAGAACACGGGATTGGCCAGTACCCGCATCAGCGGGTCGAGCGCGCGTGGGCGGATGCCGGCGATGTTCAGCAGCATCAGCAACAGGAACGGCAGGCTGATGACCAGCAGCGGGTTCATCGCCATCGCGCCGGGCAGGTCGAAGTGGACCAGGGAATACAGGCAGCGCGTGCTGCCACAACCCGGGCAGTACAGGCCGGTCAGGGCGTAGAGCGGGCAGCTCGGCAACGGATTGCCGGCGACATACGGATTGACGTTGCGCAGGACCACCGTGGCACCCACGGCCAGGCCGGCGGAAACCAGCAGCGGTGCCCAGCGGGCGAGTCGGGAACGAGCGGGAAGCGCGGACATGCAACAACGGATCCGGCGCAGGCGCCGGATCCGTCCAGGCGTATCAGTAGCTGCTGTTGCTCATCGCGCCCATGCCGCCGAGCACAACGAAGAACAGCACGTACAGCACGACCACGACGACCCAGGCGATGGCCGACCAGATGGCCCACTTCTTGGCCTTGGCAGCCGAATCCTGGGCGCCGGCGATGTCGCCAGCGGCCAGCTTGCCGTTGACCTGGGCGGCGTAGACGATCGACACGATGCCGGCCGGCAGGCAGCAGAACAGGGTGGTCAGGATCGCCCAGACCAGGTTGTTCGGGACCTGCGGAGTAGCGGTATTCATGGGTTCAAGCTCCTTGATGGGTGGTGGTGGTGAATCATTGGTCGGAAAGAGCGCCCAGTACGGCCAAGCCGCCGAACAGCCCGAACCACAACAGCAACAGGACTGGCAGGGCCACGGCCGAAGCCACCGCCCACCAGCCCGCCTTGCGCGACGCGCTGTAGGCCCCCGGCAGGTCGCCGGCCGCGCGGCGGCCATCGACCTGGGAGGCATAGACGATCGACACCACGCCCAACGGCAGGCAGCAGAACAGCGTCGTCAGGATCGCCCAGACCAGATGGTTGGGGATGTAGACCGGACGGCTGAGCGGTGGTGGTTGATTCAAAGCGAGACTCCATTCCTTGGTGGCCGGCCGTGATGTATCGACCGGACCTCCCCCCTGTGGGTGCGTAATCTACCGCAACCGACGTTGCATGTATGCGTTTACAGTCACGACATGTCGCGTACGCCACTGGACGGTGACGTATGTGGGGGAGGTCGCCGGGCCCGACTGGCGGGCCGGTACCGTCAGGCGTGATCGCCGCGCAAGGCCCGCACCTGGGCCTCCAACACCGGTGCGCTGGTGCTGTGGCCATCCACGGCCGGTGCGGCCACCACCTCGACGGTGGCACGGAAACGGCGTGGCACGCGCATCCGGCCAAGGCGGCTGTCGCGACGGCTCCACATGCTCGACCACATGCCGCGCAGCGCCATCGGCACCACCGGCACCGGCCGCCGTTCGAGGATCTTCTCGACGCCGGACTTGAACGGCGCCATCGCACCATCCTTGGTCAACGCACCTTCGGGGAAGATGCAGACCAGCTCGCCTTCGGCCAGCGCGGCGTCTATGTCATCGAACGCGCGCTGCATCAGCGCCGGGTCTTCGCGCGCGCCGGCAATCGGGATCGCCTTGGCGGTGCGGAAGATCCAGCGCATCACCGGGATGTTGAAGATCCTGTAGTACATGACGAAGCGCACCGGGCGCGGAATCGTCGCCGACAGGATCAGCGCGTCCATGTAGCTGACATGGTTGCAGACCAGCAGCGCGGCGCCTTCGTCGGGCACGTTCGCTTCGATGCCGTGCGGGCGCAGCCGGTACAGGGTGCGCACCATCAGCCAGCTGAGGAAGCGCATCAGGAATTCGGGGACGATGGTGAAGATGTAGATCGCCACCAGCGCGTTGGCGATGGCCAGCGCCAGGAACTGCTGCGGAATGGTCCAGTGCAGCAGCTTGTGCGCGGCCAGCGACAGCAGGGCCGCGCCCACGATGAAGCCGGAATTCTGGATGTTCAGCGCGGCGAACACACGCGACATCTGCGCTTTCGGCGTGCGGCTCTGGATCAGCGCGAACAGTGGCACCACGAAGATGCCGGTGAACAGGCCGATGCCGACCAGGTCGATGACGATGCGGATGCTGCCCGGCTGCTGCAGGAACGTGCCGATGGTCAGTCCGTGCACCGTTGCTTCGCCACTGCGGGCGAAGTACAGGTCGAGCAGGAACGCGGTCATGCCGAACGCACCCAGCGGCACCAGGCCGATTTCCACCGTGCGTGCCGACAGCTTCTCGCACAGCAGCGAGCCAACGCCGGTGCCGACCGAGAACAGGGCCAGTGCGAACAAATACAGTTTGGGTTCGCCGCCGAGGTTGGCCAACGCGTAGTTGGGCAGCTGCGAGGTCAGCACGGTGCCGACGAACCAGAACCAGGACACCCCGAGGATGGCGTTGCGCACCGCCTTCTGCTGCCGTGCCATGCGCAGCACAACCCGCGACTCCGGCAGGGGGTTCCAGTTGATCTTCAGGTTCGGATCGCCGGCGTCGACCTTGGGGATCAGGCGCGCGGCGATGTTGCCGCAGATGGCCAGAGCGATCACCGCTGTGGCTGCCACGATCGGACCGTGGCTGCCCGCAAGCAGGAACACCGAGCCGCCGATGATCATGCCGGACAGGATTGAGATCGAAGTACCCATCTCGACCAGGCCGTTGCCGCCGGTCAGTTCCTCGGGTTTCAGCACCGAGGGCAGTACCGAGTACTTCACCGGGCCGAACAGGGTCGACTGCATGCCGGTACAGAACAGCGCGACCAGCAGGAACGGCAGGTTCTCGGTGATGAAACCGACAGCCGCCATCGACATGATCACGATCTCCATGGTGGTGGTGATCACGATCAGCCGCGATTTTTCCAGTTTGTCGGCGATCTGCCCGGCCAGCGCCGAGAACAGGAAGTACGGCAGGATGAAGATGGCTGGCGCCAGCGTGGTGTAAAGCGAACGCTGCTCCTCCGAAACGCCCAGATAGAACAACAGGCCGATGATCGCCTGCCGGTACACGTTGTCGTTGAACGCTCCGAGCGCCTGGACGACGAAGAACGGCAGGAAACGGCGCTGGCGCAGCAGGGCGAACTGGTTGTGACCGGACATGGAGCCTCCTTGACCGGCGCAGCCTAGCATTCCTGCCTATCCGCTGTGGGTGCGGACCTGTGGGTGCGGACCGTTGGTCCGCACACTTTGAAAGATCTCAGACGATATCGTCGACCACGCCGCCATCCACGCGCAGTGCCGCACCGGAGGTGGCGGAGGCCTGCGGCGAGGCCAGGTACACCACCATGTTGGCCACTTCCTCGACCGTGGCGGTGCGCTGGATCACCGAAGACGGCCGGTGTGCCATCACGAACTCGCGGCCGATCTGCTCCAGTGGCTTGCCACTGCGCTGGCGTTCATCTTCGAACATCGCCGCGAAGCCGTCGGACAGGGTCGGGCCGGGCAGCACCGCGTTGACGGTGACGCCACTGCCGGCCACGCGCTTGGCCAGGCCGCGCGACAGCGACAGCTGCGCGGTCTTGCTGACCCCGTAATGGATCATGTCGACCGGAATGTTGCGTGCCGATTCGGAGGAGATGAACAACACGCGGCCCCAACCGGCTGCCACCATCACCGGCAGCAACGCACGCGACAGGCGCACGCCGGACATCACGTTGGTCTGCCAGTAGCGCTCCCAGGTGGCGTCTTCGGTCTCGAAGAAGTCCTCGGGGCCGAAAATGCCGGCGTTGTTGACCAGGATGTCGACCTTGGGCAGTCCCGCCAGCAGCGTGTCGACGCCGGCGGCATCGGAGAGGTCGGCGGCGAGGCCGATCACCTCGGCACCCGGAACGGCGGCGAGCAGGCGCTGGCGGGCGCGTTCGACGCTGTCGGTGCTGCGGCCATTGAGAATGACCCGCGCACCCGCTGCGGCAAGACCCTGGGCGATCGCCAGGCCGATGCCGGCGGTGGAAGCGGTGACCAGCGCGGTACGGCCACTGAGTTCGATTTTCATGACGATGATCCGGAGCGGGGGATTGCCCAGTATCCGCGTGGCGGCGTGATCGAACTGCAGCGCCAGGCGCAACGCGCCGTTGCACACGGCGCAGTAGATCCACGCCGTGCGTGGATGAAATGCCTGATTCAGCGGCGAGGGATCAGGTCAGGCTGGTCACCGCCTCATTCGCTGCCGCCCGCACCTTCGGCAGCATCCGCAGCACCAGCGCCATCTGCGTGCGGATCAGCTGCAGCTTCGGCGGCATCGCCTCATCGATCTGCTCCAGCTCGGCGGCCACCGCGCGGTCGGCGTCATTGTCGTCCTCGCTGACCGGCTGCCGTGCGGCCAGGGCCGAGGACAGCTGCTGCAGCGCCTTTCGCACGCGCTCACCGGCGGCCAGCGCCAGCGGATCACCGGCGTAGCTGTCCACCTGGTCGCGGTGCGCACCCAGCGCCGAGAGATGGCCGAGCAGCATGTTGGACAACGCCAGGAAATGGAAACCGGCATCGAGGTTGCGGCGCACGTGGCCCGGCTCGCGCAGCATGTTCGACAGCGCGGTGGACAGCGCGGCATCGGCGTTGTGCATGTCGCGGCGGGCGATGCGGTAGGCCAGGTCATCGCGCATGCCGCTGCGGTACTGGCCCAGTACCGAATCCAGGTAGCGTGCGGCGGTGTCCAGCACGCGCGCCAGCACGAGGTGCAGCTGGCGGCCCTGCCAGTCGGGCAGGATCAGGAACGCAGCCGCGGCGGCGATTGCGCAGCCCAGCAGCGTATCGACCATGCGCGGCACGATCAGCACGAAGCCATCGCCGATCAGGTTGAAGCAGGTCAGGGCCATCACCGTGATCGCCGCCGATGCCACCAGGTAGCGGTCGGTGCGGGTGAAGAAGAACAACAGCGCCGACAGCAGCGCGATCAGCAGCTGCACGTGCAGCTGCGGGAACAGCTGCAGCAGCGCCCAGGTCAGTACCAGGCCGGCCACGGTGCCGACGATGCGTTGCGCCAGGCGCTGGCGGGTGGCACCGAAGTTGGGGCGGCAAACGAACACGATGGTCAGCAGCACCCATGAGCCGTTCTGGGCATTGAACAGGCGGATTGCCGCGAAACCGACGATCAGCGCCAATGCCATGCGCAGGCCGTGGCGGAACAGGACCGAGCCGGGCGTGAGCTGCTGGCGCACGCGCACGCCCATCTCGCGCAGGGTGTGCGGGTTGCTGTCGCGCAGGCGCGTATCGACGTTGTCCAGGCTGGCCTCGGAACGCTCCGCATCCAGCAGGCGGCGCTCGATGCTGCGCAGGTTGTGCACCAGCAGGTCGAGCGAGCCGAGCAGTCGCTGCCACTGCGGCCGCTGCTGGTCGCGCAGGTAGGCCAGCGCATCGGCCAGATCGCGTCCGGCCTGCTGGTTGCTTTCGCCATACACGAACGGACGGCGCAGGCGGATCGCCTCGCCCAGCCGCGCGCAGGCCTGGCCCTGCAGGTCGAGCAGGCGCTGGCAGCGGTACAGCACATCGCTATGGAAGAAAGCATCGACCAGCGCACCGTACGGGTAGTGCGAGGAGCTGGCGCGCTCGTGGAAATCCTGTGCCATGTAATAGAGGCGCAGGTACAGGCCGGAGTTCACGCCTGGCCGCCCGGAACGGCCGAAGCGGGCCAGGATCGCGGTCTTGGCCTCGTTCAACGCACCGACCACGCGCCGGTTCTGCTCGGCCAGGTCGAGCTGGCGACGTTGCAGGTCAGCCTCGCGCACCGGCTCGAACAGTGTTGCCTTCAACTGCAGGTAGCGGCCCAGTTCAACGTACAGGCGCGCCACGCGTTCGCGGACCGGGCGGTTGGCGAACAGCGCGGTCCACAGGATCGACAGCAGGCCGTACCAGACCGCACCGGCCAGCAGGTGGCTGACCGCTTCCAGCGCGCTGTGCAGGTCGCTGGCGCCATGCTGCTCCAGCCCGATCATGGTGTAGATCGCCAGCGTTACCGTGGCCTGGGCGATCGACGCGTAGCGTTCGCCGAGCGCACCCAGCAGGGTCAGCCCGAACGTGGACAGCGCCAGCGCACCGATGAAGATCCATGGCCAGGGGAACAGCCAGATCACCGAGGCGGCGGCGAGGCAGAAGCACAGCAGCGACAGCAGTACCGCCTTGGTACGCCCCCACCAGTTGTCATCGGTCTCGGCGATGGCGCTGGCGATGATGCCGAGGAACACGCCGGGCAGGGCGGTGAGCGCATCCAGTTGCCAGCACACGGCAAGCGCTGCGGTCAGGGCGATGAACACGCGCAGGCCGTAGCTGGCCTTTTCGTGGGCCCACAGGCGGCTGAGGCGGGATTGGCGGGCGGACATGCAGGCTCGGTGGAAGGATCGAGCTTCATTATTGCGGGGTGCGCGTGAAATATGGAGTGCGGACCGACGGTCCGCACCCGCCGGGCATGGCCCGGCGCTACCGTTTCAGTCGATCCGCGCCATGCGCGGATGGGCCCTTCTACGCCCGCTGTGCGCGCTTGAGCAGCTTCGCTTCGCGCCTGCGTGCGCGACGTGCCCGCCAGCGCTCGGCCAGGCAGGAGAAGATCACGTACAGCGCCGGGGTGCTGAGCAGGGTCAGGCTCTGCGAGAACAGCAGGCCGCCGATCATCGCGATACCCAGCGGACGACGCAGCTCGGACCCTTCGCCCAGGCCGATCGCCAGCGGAACCGCCGCCAGGATCGCCACCATCGTGGTCATCATGATCGGACGGAAGCGTACGATGCTGGCCTCGCGTGCCGCCTCGCGCGGTGCCAGTCCATGCTCGCGCTGCGCCACCAGCGCGAAGTCGATCATCATGATCGCGTTCTTCTTGACGATGCCGATCAACAGCACCAGCGCGATCATCGAGATCACCGACAGCTCGGTGTTGGTGCCGAACAACGCCAGCAGCGCACCCACGCCCGCCGCCGGCAGCGTGGACAGGATGGTGACCGGATGGATCAGGCTCTCGTAGAGCATGCCCAGCACCAGGTACACGGTCAGGATCGCGGCAAACACCAGGATCAGCATGTCGCTGGGATCGGAGTTGAACCCGAACCCCGCATCATCGGCCAGGCGGATGTCGCCGGGCATGCGCATGCCGGCCACGGTGGCGTCGATGATCGCCTTGGCTTCGCCCATGCTCACGTTCGGCGCCAGGTTGTAGCTGAGGTCCATCGTCGTGTACTGGTTTTCATGGGTGATCTGCGAAGGCGCCAGCCCCGGCACCTGCTTGGCCACCGCAGTGAGCGGCACCATGTCGCCGTTGCGCGCACGCACATGCACCTCGTCGAGCGCCGCCGGCGTAGCGGTCTGCGAGGGCAGGGCGTTGACCACCACGCTGTACTGGTTGATGTCCGAATAGATGGTCGAGATCTGGCGCTGGCCGAACGCGCCGTACAGGGCGCCGTCGATGGCGCCGACCGAAACACCCAGGCGGGCTGCCTTGGCACGGTCGATCTCGATGTTCTGGCGCAGGCCGGCATTGTCCACGTCGGTGCCGACGTCGCGCAGCTTCGGGTTCTTCTTCAGCTCCGCCTGCAGCTTGGGCAGCCATTCCTGCAGTGACGCCAGGTCATTGCCCTGCAGCGAGATGCGGTACTGCGCGCCTTGGCTGGAGCCACCGCCATCGTTGCTGGGCAGATCCTGGATCGCGCGCAGGCGCAGCTGCAGGTCGGGGTAGCGGTCGGCCTTCGCACTCAGTCGCGCCAGGGCATGCGCGGTGGTTTCGCGGCGGCCTTCCTTGCGCGACTTCAGCTCGACGTTGAACTGTGCGCTGGAGCCCTGGCGGCCGCTGCCCAGGCGCACGCCCACTGTCTTCACCGCCGGGTCGGCCATCAGCATGTCGGTGATGCGGCGCTGGCGGCTGACCATGTCCTCGAAGGAGACCGTAGCGCTGGAGTTGGCGCGGCCCCAGATCAGGCCGGTGTCCTGCGGCGGGAACGCGCCCTTCTTCACTGCACCGAACAGGAAGATGGTTGCACCGATCAGCAGCAGCGGTGTCAGCGACAGCAGCAGCGCGTGGCGCAGCGAGAAGTCCAGGAACACGGTGTAGATGCGCAGCATGCGCTCGTGGCCGGCATCCAGCCAGCGGCCGAAGCGTGACGGCGGCGCCGTGTGGTCGTGGGCGCTGAGGAAGCGGCTGCACAGCGCCGGGGTCAGCGTCAGCGAGACGATCATCGAGACCACGATCGCTGCCACCAGGGTGACGGTGAACTCGCGGAAGAACGCGCCCATCATGCCGCTGGCGAACAGCAGCGGGATGAACACCGCCACCAGCGAGGCGGTGATCGAGACGATGGTGAAGCCGATCTCGCGGGCACCGGTCAGTGCCGCCTGCATCCGCGGCATGCCCTCGTCGAGGTGACGCATGATGTTCTCGATCACCACGATCGCATCGTCGACCACGAAGCCGATCGCGATCACCAGCGCCAGCAGGCTCAGGTTGTTCAGGGTGAAGCCCATCACGTACATCACCAGCGCGGCACCGGCCAGCGACAGCGGCACGGTTACGGCGGCGATCAGCGTCGGCGCCAGCCGGCGCAGGAACAGCGCCATGGTCAGCACCACCATCGCCAGGCTGATCAGCAGGGTGATCTGCACCTCATGCAGCGACGAGCGGATGGTCGGCGTACGGTCGAAGTACGGCGTCATCGTGGTGCCGGGCTGCAGGTAGTCGCGCAGCGCGGGAATCTGCGCCTTCACCCGGTCCACGGTTTCCACGATGTTGGCGCCGGCGCGGGTGAACACGTACATCACCACCGCCGGCTTGTGGTCGAACCACGCGGCCTGGTAGGCATCCTGCTGGCCGTCGTAGACGTTGGCGATGTCCTTCAGGCGGATCACCCGGCCATCGCCCTGGGTCTTGACCACCAGGTCGGCGAAGTCGGCCGCACGCGCGACCGAATCGTTGGCGATGATCGCGGTGGTGGTATTGCCATCGCTGAGGAAGCCGGTGGGCGAGGTGACATTGGCTGCGCGTACGGCGTTGCGCAGATCATCGGCAGTCAGGCCGAGGGCGTTCATCAGGCGCAGGTTGACGTCCACGCGTACCGCCGGCGTCGAGGCACCGGCGATGTCGACCGAGGCAACGCCGCTGATCTGGCGGATGCGCTGCGCCAGCAGCGAGTCGGCGACGTTGTACAGCTCATCGGCCGACTGCGTCTGCGAGGTCAGCGCGATGGCGATGACCGGGTCGTCGTTCGGGTTCGCCTTCTGGTACATCGGCGAGCCCATGCCCGAAGGCAGGTCGGCCTGTGCCGAGTTGATCGCGGTCTGCACGTCCAGCGCGGCCGAATCGATGTTGTGGCCGCTCTGGAAGATCATGAACACCAGCGAGCTGCCTTCCGAACTCGACGAGCGCATGCGGTCGATGCCCGGCAGCTGGCCGAGGTGGCGTTCCAGCGGCGCGGTGACCGTGGAGGCCATGGTTGCCGCATCGGCACCGGATTGGCTGGCGTGCACGAAGATCACCGGGATCTCGATGTTCGGCAGTGCCGACACGCCCAGGCGCAGGTAGCAGATCAGGCCGACCATGAACAGGCCGATGGCCAGCAGTGCGGTGCCGATCGGGCGGCGGATGAAGGGGCCGGACAGGTTCATCGTGCGGCCCCTCGCAGCAGCGGGGCGTGGATCATGCCTGCGGCTCCTGCAGCGAACCGTTGCGCAGCGCGCGCTGTTCGCGGCGGCGGGCCAGCCATTCGGAGAATCGCTCCATGTACAGGTAGATCACCGGCGTGGTGTACAGCGTGACCAGCTGCGACAACAGCAGGCCGCCGACGATGGCGATGCCGAGCGGGCGGCGCAGTTCCGAGCCGATGCCGGTGCCCAGCGCCAGCGGCAGCGCGCCGAGCATGGCCGCAGCAGTGGTCATCATGATCGGGCGGAAGCGCAGCAGGCAGGCACGGCGGATCGCTTCATGCGCGTTGGCACCGGCGCGGCGGGCCTCGATCGCGAAGTCCACCATCATGATGCCGTTCTTCTTGACGATGCCGATCAGCAGCACGATGCCGACGATGCCATCCACCGACAGGCTCAGCCCGCACAACATCAGCGCCAGCAGCGCGCCGACACCGGCCGGCGGCAGCGTGGAGATGATCGTGATCGGGTGGATGTAGCTCTCGTAGAGCACACCCAGCACGATGTAGATCACCACCAGCGAGGCCAGCAGCAGCCACACCACATCGGTCTGGCTGCCGGTGAATTCGGCGGCCTTGCCGATGAATTCGGCATGCAGGTGTGCCGGCATGTCCAGGCTGTCCTTGGTCTCCTGGATCGCACGCACGGCGTCGGACAGCGAATAGCCCGGCGCCACGTTGAACGAGACCGTCACCGCCGGCAGCTGCTGCTGGTGGCTGACCACCAGCGGCGCACTGCTGACCTTGCCTTCGGCCAGTGCCGACAGCGGAATGATGCTGCCGGCGCCGACGGTGATGCCGGTGTTCTGCGCGCCGATGCCGGTAGCCGTCGATGAATTCGACGAGGTCACCTGGCCGAAGCTGGTGGCATTGGTGCCAGTCAGCGCACCGGCACCATTGGAGGCAACGGCCAGCTGTTCCATCAGCGCGGTGCTGGTGCGGAACTCCGGTGCCACTTCCAGCACCACGCGGTACTGGTTGAGCTCGGTGAAGATGGTCGAGATCTGGCGCTGGCCGAACGCATCGTAGAGCGTGTCGTCGATGGTCTGCATCGGCACGCCCAGCACACTGGCCTTGTCGCGGTCGATGTTCAGCTCCAGCGCGCGGCCCTGGTTGGACAGGTTGTTGTCGACGTCAGCCAGCTCCGGGCGCTTGCGCAGCGCTTCGGTCAGGCGCGTGGCCTGGGTCGCCACCGTGGCCGAATCCACGTCCGACAGCGAGTACTGGTACTCGGTGGCGGCCACGCGGGTATCCAGGGTCACGTCCTGCACCGGCTTCAGGTACAGCGCCACGCCCGGAATGCCGGCCACCGCCTTCTGCAGGCGCGGCAGGATCTCGTCGAGGCCATCGCGCTGGCTGCGTTCCTTCAGCACGATCGACAGCTGGCCCTGGTTGAGCGTGGGGTTCATGCTGCCGGCACCGATGAAGGCCGACACGCCGGTCACGTCCGGATCATGGCGCAGCGCCTCGGCCACCTGCTTGGTGCGCTGCTCCATCTGCGGGAAGGCGATGTTCTGGTCGGCCTGCACCACGCCGGTGATCAGGCCGGTGTCCTGTTCGGGCAGCAGACCCTTGGGAATCAGCACGTACAGCAGCACGGTCAGCACCAGCGCACCGCCCGCCACGGCCAGGGTCAGGCGCTGGTGGCCCAGCACCCAGTCCAGGCTGCGCTCGTACAGGCCGACGGTGCGCGTCCACAGGTTCTGCGTGCCGGCCGCCGCCGCACGCTCATGCGCGTCCTCGCCCTCGGGCAAGGCGTCGGGCTTGAGCAGGTAGGCGCACATCATCGGGGTCAGCGTCAGCGAGATCAGCATCGACAGCACCACGGCGATGCTCAGCACCCACGCGAACTCGTGGAACAGGCGGCCGGTGACGCCGGGCATCAGCAGCAGCGGCAGGAATACCGCCACCAGTGACACGGTCAGCGACAGCACGGTGAAGCCGATCTGGCGCGCACCGATCTCGGCCGCTTCCTTGCCACTCTTGCCTTGCTCGATGTAACGCACGATGTTCTCGATCATCACGATCGCATCGTCGACCACGAAGCCGGTGGCCACCACCAGCGCCATCAGCGAGAGGTTGTCCAGCGACATGCCGGTGAAGGCCATCACCGCGAAAGTGCCCGCCAATGACAGTGGCACTGCCACCGAGGGAATGATCGTGGCCCACAGTCGGCGCAGGAACACGAAGATCACTGCGACCACCAGGCCGATGGTCAGGATCAGGGTGAACTGCACTTCATGCACCGAGGCGCGGATGGTCTCGGTACGGTCGTTGAAGATCTCCAGGTGCACGTCGGCTGGCAGCACGCCCTGCAACTGCGGCAGGATCGCGCGGATGCGCTCGACGGTCTGCACGATGTTGGCGCCGGGCTGGCGCCGCACTTCCAGCAGCACCGCCGGCTTGCCATCGGCCCAGGCGGCCAGCTGGTCGTTCTCCACGCCATCGACCACTTCGGCCACGTCGGACAAACGCACCGGACGGCCGTTCTTGTAGCTGATGATGGTGTCGCGGTACTCGGCGGCACTGGTGAGCTGGTCGTTGGTACCGATGCTGTAGGACTGGGTCTTGCCGTTCAGTGAACCCTTCGGTGCATTGACGTTGGCCTGGGTAAGCGCGCTGCGCAGCTCTTCCAGGGTCAGGCCCATGTTCGACAGCTGCGCCGGATTGACCTGGATGCGCACGGCTGGGCGCACGTTGCCGGCGATCGAGACCAGGCCGACGCCCTGCACCTGCGACAGGCGCTGGGCCAGGATCGAGTCGGCGTAGTTGTTGACGTCGCGCAGCGGGCGCGTGTCAGAGGTCAGTTTCAGGGTGACGATGGCTGCGTCGGCTGGATTCACCCGGTTGTAGACCGGCTGGTAGGGCAGCGACGAGGGCAGGGTGGCCTGGCGGATCGCCGCCTGCACGTCCTGCGCGGCGATGTCGATGTCGCGGTCCATCGAGAACTGCAGGATGATCGTCGACAGGCCCGCCGACGAATCCGAGGTCATCAACTCCAGCCCGGAAATCTGCCCGAACTGGCGCTCCAGCGGGGTGGTGACCAGCGAAGCCATGGTGGTGGCATTGGCACCGGGGTACTGGGTGGTGACCACCAGGCTGGGTGCATCGATTTCCGGCAGCGCCGACACCGGCAGCTTGCGGTAGCCCAGGATGCCGAGCAGCAACAGGCCCGCCATCAACAGCGAGGTGGCGATCGGGCGGCGGATGAAGATCGTCGAAAAGCCCACGGACTGATCCTTGCTGGCACTTCAATGTCGGCGCCGGCAGGTGTGCCGGCGCGAGGGAGAACTGTGGCCTGCGCTCAGCGCGGGCCACCACCGCGACGGCCACTGCCGCCACCGTTCTTCTGCTCGGCCGCCTTCAGTTCGGCCTCGGTCGGTGCGACCGGGGTCTCGCCCGGCTTCAGCGCGGTGACCTTGCTGCCCGGCTTCAGGCGGAACTGGCCTTCGCTGACCACGCGCTCGCCGCCCTTCAGGCCTTCGGCGATCTGCACCTGGCTGTCGCCTACTTCCACTCCGCTGCGCACGGTCTGCATCTTCACCGTGTTGTCGCCCTGCACCACATAGACGTACTCGCCATCCGGCCCGCGCAGCACCGCCTGGGTCGGAATGACCACGCCGCCGGCAATCGTGCGCAGCTGCATGCGCACGTTGACGAACTGGCCCGGCCACAGGCCGTTGTCGGTGTTGTCGAAGATCGCGCGTGCCTTGAACGTGCCGCTGTCGGCACTGATCAGGTTGTCGACCACGTCCAGCTTGCCGTCACCGGACAGCACGTGCGAATCGGCGCGGTCCAGCGCTGCCACCGGCACCGCACCGGCGGCCTGCGCCTGGCGCACATCGCCGAGCTGGCGCTCGGGCAGGTTGAACAGCACGTGGATCGGATGGATCTGGGTCAGCGTGACCAGCGCGGTGCCGGCGTTGACCACGTTGCCGGCGTCGACCGCGCGGATGCCGGCGATGCCGGTGATCGGCGCGGTGACCTTGGTGTACTGCAGCTGTACCTGCGCCGAGCGCATGCTGGCCTCGTTCGCCGCGACTGCGCTTTCGTACTGTGCCACTTGGTTTCGCTGTGTATCCAGATCGGTCTTGGCGACGAACTGGCGATACTCCGGCGCGTTCGAGCGCTGGTAGTTGGAGCGCGCGGTGGCCAGCAGCGCCTCGTTCTGGCGCTTGGATGCCACCGCCTGGTCATAGCTGGCCTGGGCGGTGCGCGGGTCGATCACCGCCAGCACATCGCCCTTCTTCACTTCCTGGCCTTCGCGGAAGTTCAGGCTCATCAGCTGTCCGCCCACCTGCGGGCTGACGGTGACGGTGTTCATTGCCGTCACCGTGCCCAGCGCGCTGGCAAAGACCGGCACGTCCTGACGTGCCGCATCCACCACGGTTACCGGTACCGGGCCGGCATCCGGGTCTTCACCGCCCTGGCGCGCAGCTGCTGCCGCGCCACCGGCCTTGTCCTTGCCCCCGCCGAGTACGCGCAGGCCGACCACGGCCAGCACCAGTACCGCCACGACCAGCAGCACGATCTTCCAAACACGTGACATTCAAGGACTCCAAGAGGACTGGACGGGGCGCGGCCCCGGTTGGCAATGCGCAAAGCATACCTGCGCCACATCACGTTTCCTGCATGACGGATGGGACGGGCGCTATGACCGGATCTGGCCGCGGAGGTTCCCGTGGCGGCGGCGTTGCCCTACATTCAGCTGGAACCCCCTTTGCCGTGGAGATTGCGATGCGCCGTTCGCTGCTGCTGTCCGCCCTGCTGCTGGCCCTGCCGGTCCTTGCCCATGCCCAGGACGGGCAACGCCCCGAAGTGACCGCCGCCGCCCAGCGCCTGCAGGCCAAGGTGGTCGAATGGCGCCGTGACTTCCACCAGCACCCGGAGTTGTCCAACCGCGAGGTGCGAACCTCGGCCGAGGTCGCCAAGCGCCTGCGTGCGATGGGCCTGAAGCCGAAGACCGGCATCGCCCACCACGGCGTGGTGGCGATCATCGAAGGCGGCAAGCCGGGCCCGAAGATCGCCCTGCGCGCGGACATGGACGCGCTGCCGGTGACCGAACAGACCGGCCTGCCGTTCGCCTCCAAGGCCACCGACCAGTACCGCGGGCAGACCGTGGGCGTGATGCATGCCTGCGGCCATGACGCGCACACCGCCACCCTGCTGGGCGTGGCCGAAGCATTGGTGGCGATGAAGAAGGACCTGCCGGGCCAGGTGATGCTGATCTTCCAGCCGGCCGAGGAAGGTGCACCGCCGCCGGAAGAGGGCGGTGCCGCACTGATGCTGAAGGAAGGCCTGTTCGCCGACTTCAAGCCGGAGGCGGTATTCGGCCTCCACGTGTTCTCCAGTGTGCAGGCCGGGCAGATCGCCGTGCGCGGTGGCCCGCTGATGGCAGCGTCGGACCGCTTCGGGATCAAGGTGATCGGTCGCCAGACGCATGGCTCGGCCCCCTGGAACGGCATTGACCCGATCGTCGCCACCGCCGATCTGGTCGGTACCGCGCAGACCATCGTCAGCCGCCGCGCCAACCTGTCCAAGCAACCGGCGGTGCTGACCTTCGGCGCGATCAACGGCGGCATCCGCTACAACATCATTCCCGATGAAGTGGAGATGGTTGGCACCATCCGCACCTTCGACGAAGGCATGCGCCAGCAGATCTTTGCCGACCTGCGCAACGTGGCCGAGCACACCGCCGCCGCGCATGGCGCCAAGGCGGTGACCGAGATCTACGAGGCCGATGGCAACCCGGCCACGGTGAACGACCCGGCACTGACCACGAAGATGCTGCCGAGCCTGCAGGCGGTGGTGGGCAAGGACAACGTGTACGAGCCGCCGCTGCAGATGGGTGCGGAGGATTTCTCGCTGTACGCGAAGGAAGTGCCGGGCATGTTCTTCTTCGTGGGTTCGACCAGCGTGGGCATCGACCCGGCGACGGCACCGGCGAATCATTCGCCGAAGTTCCTGCTGGATGAGAAGGCGCTGGATGTGGGATTGCGCGCGTTGCTGCAGGTGAGCCTGGATTACCTGCACGGTACCGGCACTCCGGCGGGGTGAGGGTTTCCGGCAGGGCTTGCAGCCCTGCACCCGCTCAAATCAACGTCAACGTCAAAAGCGTGCATTCCGTGGGATGGCGGGGTGGGTCCGGTTGAGGGGG
>NZ_VMBJ01000069.1:0-14641 GCF_010608305.1 Stenotrophomonas sp. AS012628
CGCCCGGCCCAATCACATGACCCGCATTTTGCGGCCAGCCACGAGGGGCTGCGCCGTTGGCTGAAAATTCAGTACCGCTTGATCCCCGGCACCGTGCAACCTTCAATCTGCGCATGCGCCGACACCGCATTTTCCTTCTCGCCCCGCGCCAGGCGCGACTGCTCGATCGTCGCCCAGTGCCGCCGGCACAGCGGCCCCGTCTTCGAGCCCAGATCCACCGCCTTGCGCGCGAACGTCTCCGCCTGCGCCCACTGCCCCTGCAGCAGCGCCAGTTCGGCACGTTCCTGCAGTACCGCCGGGTCGCCGGCGACGATTTCCAGCGCGTGGTCCAGGCTGCTGGCGGCACCGGCCAGGTCGTTCGCCTGGCGTTGCGCCTGCGCGGTCACCCGCAGGTCTTCCACCTGCGAATCACGCAGCGGCTGCACAGACAGCTCCTTGTCGTCCGGACCTGCGGCCGCATCCACCGCGGCCAGGCGCTGTGCCGGCGTAGTGGTATCGACCGGCGTGACCACCGGCGGCGCACTGGTCACGCAGGCGGCCAGGGCCAGGCTGAGGCCGGTCAGGGCCAGGGGCTGCAGCAGGGATCGCATGTTCATCGGCATCATCGGCTCGGGGGAGGAGTGGCGGCGGCGGGCGCCGCGGCAGGTTCGGCAGGCGCTTCCGGCTTGCGGTCCAGGCCGAACCAGCTGCGCCAGCCACCGCCCTCGCCTTCAGCACCCTGCGCGTCCGGCGACACTGCCGGCGCGCACGGTGCATAGGCCGGTGCATAGCCCACCACGAACGGGAAACGACGCGCGCCCGGGCAGCCTTCATCCGTGCTGTTGAGTCCGGTGGGCGCCACCGACTGCCAGTCCAGGCCCTTGTTGCTGACCCGCAGCGGAGCACTCGGCAGGCGCTGGAAGATACCCGACCAGACCCGCATCGCGCCGGTGGCACCGTACAGGCCGGCCTGCTCGTTCTGGTCGTTGCCGATCCAGATCACCGCCAGGTGATCGCCGGTGTAACCGGCATACCAGCTGTCGCGACCATCGTTGGTGGTACCGGTCTTGCCGGCGGGTTGCAGGCGGCCCAGGCCATCGGCGTTCAAGTGCTGCGCGGTGCCGCTGGCAACCACCTGCTGCAGGCCGACACTGATCAGGTTGGCGGCAATCGAGTCGCCCTCCTGCGCCGGTGCCGGGGTCTTGTCGTAACGCTTGAGCAGCTTGCCCTGCGGATCGAGCACGCCACGCACCGCATGCAGCGGTTGGATCTCGCCACCGGACGCGAGGAACTGGTACAGCTGTGCCATCGCGTACGGGCTCTGGTCGGTCGAGCCGAGGATCACCGCCGGGTTGGCCTCGGCCTTGATGCCGGCCAGTACGTGGATCAGCTGGGTCACGCGCTCGGGGCCGACCTGCATGCCCACGCGCACCGTGGCCTGGTTGTAGGAATGCGCCAACGCATCGATCAGGCGCACCGTACCGTGGCTGCGGTTGTCCGCGTTGCCGGGATTCCAGTTGCGGCCGCGGCCGAGCTGCACGGTCACCGGTGAATCATCGACCCAGCTGGCCAGCGAGTAACGATCCGGCTGCGCCAGCGCCAGCAGGTAGACGAACGGCTTCAGCAGCGAGCCGACCGGGCGCTGTGCTTCGATCGCTCGATTGAAGCCGACCTCGGACACCTCACGGCTGCCGATGACCGCCAGCACGTCACCGTTGTGCACGTCGGTCAGCACCATGCCGGCCTGCAGTTCGGGGCGGCGCTTGCTTTCCAGCGACTTGATGGTGCGGGTCACCGCACCTTCGGCATAGGCCTGCGCGGACGGCGACATGCCGGTCATCACGCTCAGGCCGGCGCCCTGCAGCGCCGATTCCGGATAGTCGTGGCCAAGCTGGCGGCGGACCAGATCGACATAGGCGGGGAAGCGGTTGGCGGCAACCAGGCCCGGCGTCTTGGGCACGCCCAGCGGGGCCTTCAACGCACGTTGGTACTCGGCGTCATCGATCAACGTGGCTTCGTGCAGTTTGCCCAGCACGAAGTTGCGGCGATCCAGCGCACGTTCCGGATTGCGACGCGGGTCATAGAAGGACGGGCCCTTGACCAGGCCGATCAGCAGCGCGATCTGCTCGGTCTCCAGCGACTGCAGGTCGCGGCCGAACCAGAACTCGGCACCGGACGACATGCCATGGATCGCCTGGCTGCCACGCTGGCCCAGGTACACCTGGTTGAGGTAGGCCTCGAAGATGGTGCGCTTGTCGTAGCGCGCTTCCATGATCAGCGCGTACAGCACTTCGTTGAATTTGCGGGTGACCGTCTGCTCCTTGCCGATGCCGAGCAGGCCGCTGCGGGCCAGCTGCTGGGTCAGCGTGGAGGCGCCCTGGCGGCTCTGGCCACCGGAGCGAATGGTCACCCACACCGCGCGCGCAATGCCGGACAGGTCGATGCCGTGGTGGCGGTTGAAGTCCTTGTCCTCCACCGCCTGCAGGCCGGTCACCAGCAGGTCCGGCGCCTCGTCCATGCGGATCAGGCGGCGTTCTTCCTGCTTCTGGCCGTACAGGGTCGCGATGCGGGCCGGGTCCAGGCGCGCAGCCTTCAACGCCTTGCGGTTGTCGGCGTCGCGCAGCGAGGCGACCGCACCATCGGCCAGCGACAGCTCGAGCCGGCGCGGGGCAACCCGGCCATCGACGTCGTTGTAGCCGCGGCTGGAGATGACGAAGCGCCCGCCGTTCACCGCATAGGTGGCCGGCTCCTTGCCCTGGCCGTCATCGCGGTAGGCGGAGGCGGCCAGCTCGGTCTTCAGCGTGGACGCATCCATCGCCTTGCCGGGGGTGAGCACCAGCGGGCGCGCATAGACACGCGTCGGGATCTGCCAGCGCAGTTCACCGAAACGCTGGGTCACCTGCTGGTTCAGGTACAGCGTATAGGGAATGAGGAAACCCAATCCCAACGCGACCGCAGCCATGCTCCAGGTGATCAGGCGACGCCGCCACAGCGGGCCGTTGTCCTGCTGGTCGTCGTCGAAATCGTCGATGTCGTCGGAATCGTAGCGTCGGGGCACGGGAATGCGAGAATGTAGGGTCTGGCGAGTCTACCCCAGCCGCTGCGGCTGGCGGATTCTCCCGGGTTCCCCTGCTTAAGCTGGAGTTGCAACCGGATGGCGATGTCCCTGGCCGAGATCCGATACCTGATCAACCGCCTCACGGGCCTGGCCCGCCGGAGCCTGGCCAGCCTGCGTACCCGTGGGTGGCGGGCGACCTGGCAGCGCATCCGCGTGCATACCCAGCGCGCCGTTCCCGCGCCGCGAACGCCGCTGTTCCTGCCGCCGGCACAGGATTTCGCCCCCTTCACGGTGCCGTTCAGCGAGACGCCGGAAGTGAGCATCGTCATCCCGGTCTACAACCACGCAGGCCACACCCTGGCCTGCCTGCGCGCCCTGGCGGCACATCCGCCGCTGGCCGCGTGCGAGATCCTGGTAGTGGATGACGGCAGCAGCGACACCACCGTGCAGTGGATGCCGCAGGTAGCCGGACTGCGCTACGAAGTGCGCGAGCAAAACGGCGGCTTCATCGAGGCCTGCAACGATGGCGTGTCGCGCGCACGCGGCCGCTACGTGGTGCTGCTCAACAACGATACGGTGCCGCAGCCGGGCTGGCTCGACGCTCTGCTGGACACGTTCGCCAGCACGCCCGGCGCCGGCCTGGTCGGCAGCCAGCTGCTGTACCCGGATGGCCGCCTGCAGGAATCAGGGGGGGTGATCTTCGCCAACGGCAGCGGCTGGAGCTATGGCCGTTTCGAGGCCGCGGACGACCCGCGTTTTGCCAGCCTGCGCGACGTCGACTACTGCTCCGGTGCGGCGCTGATGCTGCCGCGCGCCCTCTGGCAGCAGCTGGATGGCTTCGATACCCGCTACAAGCCGGCCTACTACGAGGACACCGACCTGGCCTTCCGCGTGCGTGCACAGGGCCTGCGCGTGCTGGTTCAGCCGGCCAGCCGGGTGATCCACGACGAGGGCACCAGCAACGGCACCGACACCGGCAGTGGAGTAAAGGCCTATCAGGTGCGCAACCAGGCCATCTTCGCCGCCCGCTGGGCCACCGAACTGGCCCGCCATCCGGCGGTGGGCGAAGTGCCGTCACCGGCGCTGCTGCTGCGTGGCCGACGCCAGGTGCTGATCCTGGACGAGGAAGTACCGCAACCGGATCGCGATTCCGCGTCACTGCGCCAGGTGAACCTGATCCGCCTGCTGCTGCAGGGCGGCGCTCATGTGGTGTTTGTTCCCACCCGCCGCGAACATGGCGGTGCCGCCACCGAAGCACTGCAGCGGATGGGCGTGGAAGTCTGGTATGCACCGTTCCTCGATGGCGTCGCCAGCTGGCTGCGAACGCACGGTGCACGCTTCCACGTGGCGCTGCTGGTCCGCCACCATGTCGCCCACGAGTGCCTGCCGCTGCTGGAGCGCTATGCGCCACAGGCACGCACCGTGTTCGACACCGTGGACCTGCACTACCTGCGCGAACGCCGTGGTGCCGAAGTCGCCGGTGATGCCGGGCTGCTGCGCGCCGCCGAGCGCACCCGCGCCAGCGAGCTGGCGGTGATGGAGCAGTGCGACGTCACCGTGCTGGTCAGTGCCGCCGAGCGTGAGCAGCTGCAGGCCGACGCCCCGTCCGTGCAGGTGGAACTGATCTCCAACCTGCACGACGTCGCCGGCGCCGGCAGGCCGTTCGAACAGCGCCATGATCTGGTGTTTGTCGGCGGCTTCCGCCATCCGCCGAACCTGGATGCCATGGAGTGGTTCATCGGCGAAGTCTTCGCCGGCATCCGTGCCCGTCTGCCCGATGTACGCCTGCACTGCATCGGTGCCGCCACACCCGATTCGCTGCTGGCATTGGCCGCACGCCAGCCCGGCGTGCAGATGCACGGTTTCGTCGAGGACATCACGCCCTACATGGACGGCGCACGCATTTCCATCGCGCCGCTGCGCTTCGGTGCCGGCGTGAAAGGCAAGATCAACCTGAGCATGGCCCATGGCCAGCCGGTGGTAGGTACCACCTGCGCCGTGGAAGGGATGCACCTGCGCCCGGGCCAGGACGTGCTGGTGGCCGATGATGCGGCGGGCTTCGCCGATGCGGTGGTCCGCCTGTACCAGGATCCGCAGCTGTGGCAGCAACTGTCCGATGCCGGCCTGGCCAACATCGCAGAGCACTTCTCGCTGGACGCTGCCCGGGCAACCGTGCAGCGGGTATTCTTCACCTAATCCGGGCGCCCGCCTGCGCGGCGCAGGCGGTCTTCGAACGCTGGCAGCTCGGCCAGGTCCGGCTGCAGCAAACGGGCCTGTCCGGCGGCATGCGCCGCGAAAGCCAGGTCGCCGTTGCCGAGCCGTTCGCTGCCGATCGCCAGCCAGCGCTGGGCCAGGCGCAGGCGTGCCGAGGGAAGTCCGGCCGCGGTCGGCGACAGGGTCTGCCAGGCCTGCAGGCAGGCACCTGCGGCCTGCACGCGGTTCTGCCGCAGGTTGTCGTCGAAGCAGCGGCGGCTGGCGGGCAGCAGCCGCGCTGCGGCAGCCTTCACCCGTGCATCGCGTGGCGCCAGTGACTGCGCTTCGCGCAACGCGTCGAACGCACTGTGGCCGGGGGGGCTGATCCATTGCCCGGCACGTTCAGCGCGCTCGATCCTGCGCAGGTGGTCGCGCAGTTGGCGTTCGCGTTGCGTGTTGCTGACCGCCGGCTGCTGCAGCGCCTTCTGCGCCTGTTGTGCTCGCTGCAGGCGTTGCGCGAGCTGCTGTTGCGCGGCCGGCGAAGCACCCAGTTCCGCCGCCAGCGCGGAATCGGCCTGCGCCGGCTCGAACTGGAAGTCGTCGGCCCGCTTCTGGCTGCGCGCCAGCACCGCCTGCAAGGTCTGTTCGCGGCCGCGCTGGGCACTGGAATCATCAACCGCCACTGCCAGCACGGCGAGGAATCCCTTCGCTGCCGATTCCAGCTGCCGCCGCTGCAAGGCGCGCTGGGCCTGGCGCAGGCGCTGGTCGACAGCCTGTGCCAATGCTTCCTGGCTTGCGGGCAGATCGGCGTGGCCGGCATCGAACTGGCGCGCACGCTGCAGTATCGTCGCTGCCTCGGCCAGCTCGCCGCGCCCGGCCAGGATGCGGGCCTGCTGCAGCAGATCGCTCAGTGCGTCCTCGCGACCTTCCAGCGCCGGCAGATTGTCCGGCTGCAATGCCAGGATGCGCTGGAACAGGGGCAGCGCGCTGCTGTCACCTTCGTCCAGCCGGCCCGCTGCAAAGGCGTTGCGCGCCTGCGCCAGCAGTGCACCGATGCCGGCGCCTGCACTGCGCCGGGCCTGCAGCTGGCGAGCCACGGCGTCCGCATCGGCCTGCGGCACCTGCAGCTCCCGGGCCAGTGCCAGCGCCTTCGCGCTGCCCTCGAGGTCGTTGGCCTGCAGTTTTTCGCTGGCCTGCTGCAGGGCCGCGGCGCCGGTACGGGCCAGGCCTTCGCGGGCCTGCGGACGATCACCATCCAGCGCCAGCACGGCCTGGTAGCGCTCGCGCGCACCACTGCCGTCGGCCGCGCTCAACCGGCCGGTGGCAAGCGCGCGGTCACCTTCGGCCAGCAACTGTTCGATCTGCGGCTCATCCCAGAACCAGTCGGCCAATGGCTTGCGCAGCAGCACCAGCAGCACGAACACCGCCAGCGCCGCGACCAGCGCCCAGCGCCACACCCGGCGCGCGTGGCGTGCCTGCAGCCACCACCAACGGCCTTCACGGCGGACGCGGTCCAGCGCAGGGTGTTCAGCGCCATGCGGGCGATGCGGGGGCTCGCGTTCCATGCGTGCAGGGTAGCCGGGGCAGCGTGAAGCTCAGCCGAGGCGACGCGCCTCGCTCACGCCGGGCAGCGCATCCAGCTTGCCGAGCAGGGTCGACAGCTGGCCGTAGTCGCTCACCTTCAGGCGCAGGCGCAGGTGGGCACGGCCACTGTTGCGTACATTGTCACTGTGGATGTCGAGCACGTAGGCGTCTTCCTGGGCGATCAGGTTGGTGATGTCCTTCAGCAGCCAGCGGCGGTCGACCGCAGTGACCACCACGTCCACTTCGTAGCCGCCGCCGGCCTGGCCCCACTCCACCGGCAGGATGCGCTGCGGGCTGGTGGCTGCCAGCCGGGCCAGCGCGGCACAGTCTGCACGATGCACGGTGACACCACGGCTACGGGTCAGGTAGCCGACGATCGGCTCGCCAGCCACGGGCTGGCAGCAGCGTGCCAGCTGCACCAGCAGGTTGCCTACGCCCTGCACGGTGAACTTGGACTTGCCCAGGTTCTCGCGGCGCGCGGTCGGCCGCGGCAGGGTCGGCGCGGGCGCCGGCTGGCTCGCTGCACGTTCGGCTTCCAGCAGGGTACGGCTGACCTGGTTCGGGCCGGTATCGCCCAGCGCCACCTGGATGTAGAGATCGTCAACGCTGTCGGCATGGAACTTCTTCGCCGCCACCGCCAGGTCCGAGTGCTGCAGGCCCAGACGCTTCAGCTCGCGCTCAAGCAGTTCGCGCCCGGCCTGCACGTTGCGCGCGCGGTCCAGCTTGTGGAACCAGCTGCGTACCTTTTCGCGCGAGCGGTTGCTGGCCAGGAAGCCGTTGGCCGGCATCAGCCAGTCGCGGCGGGGGTCGGCCTCCTTGCCGGTCAGGATCTCGACGCGGTCGCCGCTGCGCAGGCGATAGGTCAGCGGCACGATGCGACCGTTGACCTTGGCGCCCCGGCAGCGGTGGCCCACCATGGTGTGCACCTGGTAGGCGAAATCGAGCGGCGTGGCGCCCTGCGGCAGATCCAGCACCTCATCCTTCGGGCTGAGTGCATAGACCCGGTCTTCGGTCAGCTCGGCATCGAGCGCCCCGGCCAGCTCATTGCCCTGCCCGTCCTGCGCCTGCTCCAGCAGCTGGCGCATCCAGGTGATCTTGCGGTCGAAGGACTTCTCCGCGCCCTTGCCACCCTCCTTGTACTTCCAGTGCGCGGCCACGCCCAGCTCGGCCTGCGAGTGCATCTCATGGGTACGGATCTGCACTTCGATGGTGCGCCCTTCCGGGCCGACCACGGCGGTATGCAGCGAGCGATAGTCGTTGGCCTTGGGCCGGGCGATGTAATCGTCGAACTCGCTCGGCACCGGCGCCCACAGTGCATGCACCACGCCCAGCGCGGCATAGCAGGCGGCGACGTCGTCGACCATCACGCGCACCGCACGGATGTCATACAGCTGGTCGAACGCCAGACGCTTCTTCTGCATCTTCCGCCAGATGCTGTAGATGTGCTTTGGACGGCCGCTGACCTCGGCCTTGATGCCCTGCGCGACCAGCTCGCGCGACAGCACCTTCTTGACGTTCTCGACGTAACGCTCGCGGGCGATGCGGGTTTCGTCCACCTCCCGCGCAATGCGACGGTAGGTCTCCGGTTCCAGGTGGCGGAACGCCAGGTCCTCCAGCTCCCACTTCAGCTGCCAGATGCCCAGGCGGTTGGCCAATGGCGCGTGGATGTCGCGTGTCAGCTGTGCCAGCGCGCGGCGTTGCTCGTCATCCAGCTTGTCGGCCGCGCGCATCCGCGCCAGCTGCCGGGCCAGCAGGATGGGCACCACGCGCAGGTCGCGGATGATCGCCAGCAGCAGGCGGCGCAGGCCTTCGCTGTTGCGCCCTGCCTCACGGCCGGCATGCAGCGCCCACACCGGGTCGGCGGCGTCCTGGCCATCCAGCAGGCCGATCACCGCGGCCTTGTGGTTGCCCAGCGGCAGCTGTTCCAGGCTAGCCCGCAGGCCAGGCAGGTCGAACAGCAGGGCCGCGACCACCGCGCCTTCGTCGGCGGAGAGCATCGCCAGTGCGTCGAGGGTGTCACCCAGCACCGACCAGCTGGCGCGCATCTGGTGGTCGCATTCCGGCGCTTCCCAGTGCCCGCGCAGGGCCTGGCGCAGCGGAGCAGGCAGCACGGCTGCCGAGGGACGGTTCAACAAGGCATCCAGGCCGGGGACGGAAGCGCGGTTCACAGCATCAAGCAGGCAAGACAGAGGCCTCTACACTAGCGCCGGCGCCGTTCAGGGACAATGACCGTGGCCACCATCCCCCGGCATGAAGACATGCCGCTACACTCGCGGGCAAACCCAGGAGAGTCCCGTCATGTCCCCGATCGTCCCGCGTTTCCGCCTACGGCTGCTGGCTTGTGCCGCACTGTTGCTGTCCCTGTCGGCGCCTGCGCTGGCCCAGCGCGTGGTAGAGGGTGACCTGCAGCAGCAGATGTCACCGGCCGAATTCAAGGCTGCTGGCCTGGACAAGCTCAGTGCGCAGGAACTGGCCACGCTCAACCGCTGGCTGCAGGGCAAGGTCGAGGCGGCCACGAGCCAGGCAGTTGCAGCGGTACGGGAATCGGCGCGCGAGGAAGGCCGCCAGGAAGTGATCGTGAAGAATCGCGGCTTCTTCGATTTCGGCAGCAGTGAGCCGATCGTCGGCGTGCTGCAGGGTGAGTTCCGCGGGTTCGGCAAGGGCCGCGTCTACGTGCTGGACAACGGCCAGGAATGGGAGCAGATCGATGCAACCACCCTGGCAGGCGTGCGCAGGCAGTCGCCCGCCGTCAGCATCAAGCCCGGTGTGATGGGCGTCTGGTACCTGAAGGTCGACGGTGTGAACACCCAGCCGAAGGTGCGTCGTACCAAGTAACGACGCCCATCGTGTAGAGCCGAGCCCACGCTCGGCTGCGATCTGCACGGGAAGATGACGAGGCATCAAAAAAGCAGCCGAGCATGGGCTCGGCTCTACGTCATCACATCATCGGAGTCACGCCTGGCGCAGTGCGGCTACCCGCTGCGCCAGCTTCTTCGCCGAGATGCCGGTCCGCGCGCCCAGCTCCTGCGCGAACAGCGACACCCGCAGCTCTTCCAGATCCCAGCGCAGCGCCTGCCATTGCGGGTGCTCGCGCAGGCCCTGCTGCTCAGCCACTTCCAGCGCTTCCAGGAACGGATGCAGTTCCAGCATGCGCGCCTGATCGCGCGGCGGATCACGCTTGGCGCGCTCCGTACGCAGGATCATCGCTTTCAGATAGCGCGGATACTGCGCCAATGCGTCGGCCGGTGTATCGCGCAGGAAGCCTGGATGGATCAGCCCGGCCAGCTGCGCCTCCATGTCGTCCAGGTTGCCGCGCGCCCAGCCCATCAGCGGCGCTTCCAGCATCGGCTTCAGTTCGGCCACCAGCGCCAGGATGGTCTCGGCCAGCTTCAGCCGCGACATGGCCTCACCGAACAGCGCCTTGGCCGCATGCTCGCGGCGCTGCTCGAAGGCCGCCGCATCGCGTATGTCTTCCAGGCCTTCAGCCAGTACGGCGTTCATCGCCGCATCGACCAGGTCGCCACGAAGGCGCTCCTGCGATTCGATCGCCGCATACAGCAGGCCCGTCTTGGCACCCACCGGCAACTGCTTGCGTGCCTGCTTCATCTTCTCGGCCAGCGCGATCTCCAGCAGGCGGCGCACACCCAGCGGATGAGCCGCCTGCGCCTGCTGCCGATCAGCGAAGATGCGCAGCGCCACGCTGTCGCCCTCGTCCAGCAGCGCCGGATAGGCCGGCACGCCGGCTTCGCCGGGCACCTGCAGCGGAATCGGCGTGGCCGGGAAGGTACGCAGGCCATCAGCCGCCATTTCACGTCCGGCGCGTGCAGCGAAGGCGTCGCCCGCGCGCCCACCGAACTTCGCGCGCAATGCGTCCAGGTCGCGCGAGGTGGCCAGCACCCTGCCCTGCTCGTCGCGCAGGCGCAGGTTCATGTGCAGGTGCGGTTCGATCGAGCCGGGCTCGAAATCGAGCGCGGTCACCGTGGCGCCTGTCGCGCGTGAGAGGAAACGCGCCAGTTCGCCGGTGATGGCATCGGCACTGGGTTGCGGGAACGCCTCGTAGAACGCGCGACCAAAGTCCGGCGCCGGCACGTAGTTGCGGCGCATCGCCTTGGGCAGGCTGCGAATCAGCGCCGCAGCCTTGTCGGCAACGAAGCCGGGCGCCAGCCAGCCCAGCTGCACCGGATCCAATGCGTTGAGCAGGTGCAGCGGTACGTCAAGGGTTACGCCGTCATCCTCGGCACCCGGCTCGAAGCGGTAATGCAGCGGCAATCGTGCCTGGCCCAGCGCGAGGTACTTCGGGTAGCGCTCCTGCTCACTGCCTTCGCCCGGCAACAGGTCGGCCAGCGTCCAGTGCAGGGTCTTGCGCTGTTCCGGCGCAAGACCCTTCCACCAGGCATCCAGGCCGGAGGCCGAATGGATCTGCGGCGGCACCCGGTCCAGGTACCAGCGTGCCTGCCAGTCTTCGTCGGCAACGATGCCGGCGCGGCGCAGCTTGGCTTCTTCCTCGCGCGCGACCTCCAGCACCTTCTGGTTGTCGGCGACGAAACTGGCGCGGGTATTGATCTCGCCGGTCACCAGTGCCTGGCGCACGAAGATGTCATGCGCCTCGCCCGGCGCGATGCGGCCGTAATGGACCGGTTTCTTCGGTGCCAGCACCAGGCCGAACAGGCTGATCTGCTCAGACGCCAGCACCTGGCCCTGCGCGCGCGACCAGTGCGGGTCGAAGTGCTTGCGCAGCAGCAGGTGCGGCAGTTCGGCGATCACCCAGTCCGGCTCGATCGCGGCCAGGGTCATGCCCCATACCTTCTGCGTATCCAGCAGGTTGGCCACCAGCAGCCACGGCGGTGGCCGCTTGGCCAGCGCCGAACCGGGGAAAGGCAGGAAGCGGCGCTGGCGCGGCGCCTGGAAATCGCCCTTCTCGGTGCGGTGGCCGATCTGCGTCGGCAGGCCCGCCACCAACGCACGGTGCAGGGTCTGGTAGGCAGCGCCACGCACACGTTCGCTGAAACCGCCGCCAACCGGCGCCTGTTCCTTCTGCGCGCGCACGGCCACCGGCGCCGGTGCGGCCTCCGCCTTGCCTTCGCGGGCCAGGCGTGCAGCCCGGTGCAGCTGGCCCCGGGTCGCCTTCACCGCCGCCGCGTCATCGCGCGCCGGGGCCGGTGCAGTGCTGCCCGCCAGCAGCGGCGCCATCGATGCCTCGCTGGGCTCTTCCTTCCAGCCCAGTTCCTCGCACAGCAGGCGCAGCTGCCGGTGCAGCTCGCGCCATTCGCGCATGCGCAGGAAACCGAGGAAATGACGGCCACACCAGTCGCGCAGCTTGGACTGGGTCAGGTCTTCATGTGCCTGCCGGTAGGCATCCCACAGGCGCAGCACGCCGACGAACTCGGATCGGCCGTCGGCAAACTGCGCATGCGCGCTGTCGGCCGCACCGCGCGCCTCGGGCGGTCGTTCGCGCGGATCCTGGATGCCCAGGAACGAGGCGATCACCAGCATCGGCCGCAGGCAGCCGGCGGCCTGCGCGGCCACCAGCATGCGCGCCAGCTTCACGTCCACCGGCAGGCGCGCCATCTGCTTGCCGATGGTGGTCAGGCGCCGTTCGGCATCGATCGCCCCCAGTTCGGTCAGCTGCTGCCAGCCATCGGCAACCGCGCGCTCGTCCGGTGCTTCCAGGAACGGGAACTCCTCGATGCGGCCCAGGCCCAACTGCAGCATGCGCAGGATCACCCCGGCCAGGCTGGAGCGGCGGATTTCCGGATCGGTGAACTCCGGCCGCGCCTGGAAATCGGCCTCAGCATACAGGCGGTAACAGATGCCCTCGGCGATACGGCCGCAGCGCCCCTTGCGCTGGTTGGCGCTGGCCTGCGAGATCGGCTCGATGTGCAGGCGGTCCAGCTTGTTGCGCGGGCTGTAGCGCTTGACGCGGGCAAGGCCCGGATCGACCACGTAACGGATGCGCGGCACCGTCAGCGAGGTTTCCGCCACATTGGTGGCCAGCACGATGCGCCGGTTCGGCCCGGGATTGAACACCCGGTCCTGGTCCTGGTTGGACAGCCGCGCATACAGTGGCAGTACCTCGGTGTTGCGGTACTTTCGCCGTTCCAGCGACTGGTGCGCATCGCGGATCTCGCGCTCGCCCGGCAGGAAGATCAGCACGTCGCCGCGTGCATCCAGGCGGGTAATCTCGTCGACAGCCGACACGATGGCATCGTTGACGGTACGTTCGCCCTGGTCTTCACCCTCGCCTTCCAGCGCGCGGTAGCGCACCTCCACCGGGTAGGTGCGGCCCTCAACGCTGATCACCGGCGCATTGTCGAAATGCTGGGCGAAGCGTCCGGTGTCGATGGTGGCCGAAGTGACGATCAGCTTCAGGTCGGGGCGCTTGCGCAGCAGCTGCTTCAGGTAGCCCAGCAGGAAGTCGATGTTGAGGCTGCGCTCGTGCGCCTCGTCGACGATGATCGTGTCGTAGTTCGACAACCAGCGGTCGCTGGCAATCTCCGCCAGCAGGATGCCGTCGGTCATGAACTTGATGCGGCTGTCTTCGCTGACCTTGTCGTTGAAGCGCACCTGGTAGCCCACCAGCTGGCCCAGTTCACTCTGCAGTTCCTGTGCGACACGGCTGGCTACCGCACGTGCGGCAATCCGTCGCGGCTGGGTGCAGCCGATCATGCCGGCCTGGCCACGGCCGGCGGCCAGGCACAGTTTCGGCAGCTGGGTGGTCTTGCCCGAACCGGTTTCACCAGCGATCACCACGACCTGGTGGTCGCGGATCAGCCCGATGATGGCGTCGGCTTCACGCGCAATCGGCAGCTGCGGGTCCAGAGTAATGGACGGCTGCTGCTGCGCCCGTGTCATTCGGCGCTGCACCGACGCCTGCAAGGCCTGCTCGAAGGTGGCGGCCAGTGCCGCATCCTGTGGCTTGGCCTGGCAACGCGAGAGCATCCCCAGCAAACGGCCCCGGTCGCGGCTCATGGCGCCGTCGATGGCGGCGCGCTGTTGGCGCAGGCGGGGCGATGGATTTTTATCGATAGAGTTCATCAATCGGTTCGTTCAAAACTTTGAAAGCGACCAGTCATCACGACCGGTTTATTGTGAAGGCCAACGATTCCACAAGGAGGAACCCCATGGCGAAGACCAAGAGCACGACCAAGCCCAAGACCGGCAAGCAGAAGCTTGCAGCGGCGGCACCGTCGGCGCCGAACATCGATATCGGGATCACCCAGGGCGACCGCAAGAAGATCGCCGACGGTCTGTCGCGCTTCCAGGCTGATGCGTTCACGCTCTACCTGAAGACACACAACTTCCACTGGAATGTGACCGGGTCGATGTTCAACTCGCTGCACACCATGTTCGAGACGCAGTACACCGAGCAGTGGGCGGCACTGGACGACGTGGCCGAGCGCATCCGCGCGCTGGGCTTCAATGCCCCGGGCTCCTACCGGGAATTTGCTGCGCTGACCTCGATCGCCGAGGAACCGGGCCTGACCGACAGTGCGGACTGGCGTGAAATGGTACGCCAGTTGGTGGTCGCCAACGAAGCGGTCTGCCGTACGGCGCGTGAAGTGCTGGAGGTGGCGGCCAAGGGTGACGACGCCCCGACCGAGGATCTGATGACCCAGCGGCTGCAGACGCACGAGAAGTACGCCTGGATGCTGCGCTCGCTGCTCCAGTAAGGGTTTTGGGGGTCTCGGCAGGGCTGCGCCCTGCACCCGCAGAGGCCGAAGCAACAGCAACTACCAGAGCAAGAGCAAGAGCTGGTTTCCTGTGGGTTGGCGGGGTGGGTCCGGTTGCGGGAGACGCCGTAAACCCGTCCTTGGGGGCTTGGCCGCG
>NZ_VMBJ01000007.1:0-127443 GCF_010608305.1 Stenotrophomonas sp. AS012628
AGCCCCCTGGGACGGGTTTACGGCGTCCCCCGCCACCGGACCCGCCCCGCCATCCCTCAGTAGCCCAGCTTTTGACGTTGCCTCTGCGGGTGCAGGGCGCAGCCCTGCCGGAATCCAACACTCCTCAGCAAGCCTCAGCCACCGCAGTGCGCGGAGGCCCCAGCCATGCCAGCAGCAGGCCCGATGCCGCCAGCAGGCCACCGGCCACCGGAATTGCCGCGTAGCCCAGGCCCGAACTGATCACCGCACCGCCCAGCGCGGCACCCACGGCATTGCCCAGGTTGAACGCACCCACGTTGATCGACGACGCCAGGCCCGGCGCCTCGCTGGCCGCCTGCATCACCCGGATCTGCAGCGGCGGCACGATCGCAAAGGTTGCCGCGCCGAACAGCAGCACGCCCAGCGCCGCAGTAGCGTGGTGCATGAAGGCCAGTGGCAGCACGAACATGAGTACGGCCAGGACCGCCAGCAGGATGCGCGTGGCGCCATCCAGCGACCAGTCAGCCATGCGCCCGCCGATGCCGTTGCCGAAGGTGAAGCCGATACCGATCAGCGCCAGCGACATCGCGATGAAGGTATTGGAGGCACCGGTCAACTCGGTCAGCACCGGCGCCACGTAGGTGTAGAGGGTGAACATCGCGCCCGCGCCGAGCACCGTGGTGCCCATCGCCAGCAACACCTGCGGCTGCAGGATCGCCTTCAGTTCGCGGCGCACGTCCGGGCGCGGACCCGGCGCAGACGCCGGCAGCGCGAAGCCGAGCGCGGTGATCGCGACCAGGCCCAGCACCGCAGTCCCGGCGAAGGACAGGCGCCAGCCCAGCTGCTGGCCCACCCAGGTGGCCAGCGGCACGCCACCGATGTTGGCGATGGTCAGGCCCATGAACATGGTGGCCACGGCAGCAGCCTGCTTGTCCTTCGGCACAAGGCTGGCGGCGACCACCGCACCGATGCCGAAGAAGGCACCGTGATTGAGACTGGTGACCAGACGCGACAGCAGCAGCAGGCCGTAGTTCGGGGCCAGTGCCGAGAGCAGGTTGCCGACCACGAAGATCGACATCAGCAGCATCAGCGCGGTGCGCTTGCCGAACCGTCCCATCAGCAGCGTCATTACCGGGGCCCCCAGCATCACGCCCACGGCGTAGGCGGTGATCAGCATGCCGGCGGTGGGAATGCCCACGCCCACGCCGTCGGCGATGACTGGCAACAGGCCCATCGGCGCAAACTCGGTGGTTCCGATGGCGAAGGCGCCGACGGCAAGCGCCAGCAAGGCGGCTCTGGAATTCATGGGAGGTTTTCCTGGGGGCGGGAATCGGGAGTGCGTAGCCTGCGCGCTCTGCTGTTCCGGATTAAGCCTCGCCCCGGGAAAACACTGTTGATCCTGGTTCACAAGTGGCGGCAGCAACCCCGCTGCAGATGCAAAAACCGCAGCGCCGGTGTAGAACCGGGCCCCACAACGCAGAACCCCCGGCCAGGCCGGGGGTTCTGAGGGACGCACACGCCAGCAGCGCGCTTACCAGTTACCGGCGCCCGGCACATTGTGTTCGCGGGCGCGGCGGCGCATCAGCAGGTTCAGCCACTCCACCAGCACCGAGAAGCCCATGGCAGCGTAGATGTAGGGCTTGGGAATGTGCACATCCAGGCCATCCAGGATCAGCACCGCGCCGATCAGCAGGATGAAGGCCAGCGCCAGCATCTTCACCGTCGGGTTGGCATCGATGAAGCGGCCCAGCGGGTTGGCGGCCAGCAGCATCACCGCCACCGACAGCAGGATCGCGGCGACCATCACCGGGATGTGGTCGGCGATGCCGACGGCGGTGATCACCGAGTCCAGCGAGAACACGATGTCGATGACCGCGATCTGCGCAATCACGTAGCCGAACACGGCCGACGCCTTGGTGGTGCTGGGATCTTCATCCTCGCCGCCGCTGATCAGTTCCTTGATCTCCATGAAGCCCTTGATGATCAGGAACAGGCCGCCGACGATCAACACCAGGTCACGGATGGAGATGCCCATGCCGGCCACCGTGAACAGGTTGGCCGCCATGTGTGCCAGATACGCCAGCGACACCAGCAGGGCGATACGGGTGATGCAGGCCACCGCGATGCCGAGCTTGCGCGCGAACGGGCGGCGCTCTTCGGGCAGCTTGCTGACGGCGATGGAAATGAACACCAGGTTGTCGATGCCGAGCACGATTTCCAGTGCGCTCAGGGTGAACAGGGTCACCCAGGCATTGGGGTCGGCGAGGAACTCAAAGGACATGGAAACTCTTCAGGGCAGTGGGGGAATGGGGATCAGCCGTAATTGCCGGCCATTGCATGCGGGACCACGACCAGCGCCCAGCACAGAAGCACGTTCATCATCAGCACGAAGACCGCCGCCGAGCCCATGTCCTTGGCGCGGCCGGCCAGTTCATGGATCTCGCTGCCGTAACGTTCGATCACCGCTTCGATGGCCGAGTTGGCCAGTTCCATCGCCAGCACCAGCAGCATCGAGCCGATCAGCAGCGCGCGCTCGACCGGGGTCTGGCCCAGCCAGATCGCGACCGGGGTCAGCAGAATCAGCAGGTAGACCTCCAGCCGGAACGAGGACTCGTGCAGCCAGGCGGCGCGCAGGCCCTGCCAGGACCAGCGGGCGGCCTGGACGATGCGGCGCGGGCCGCGGGGCAGATGGCCGAACTGATCAGCCACGGGTGGAACATCCAGCAACAGGGGCGCGGCGCAGCGACCGCTCAGACGCACGGCAGGGAATCATGGGTGCACAGGGATAGGCAGATGGCCGCCATTTTGCCACAAGGCCGCCAGCCGCATCCCGGCACCGGCCCGGTGAATGGACTGCCAGGGGCAAGCCCCGGCCCGCCCCAGCTTCTATGATGGCTGTCCCCTTCCCTGCTGGAGCGCCTGATGTCCCGTCGCCGTACCTGCCTGCTGATGCTGGGCCTGCTGACCGCCGCCCCCCTGGCCCAGGCGCTGAGCCCGGCCAAGCCGCCGCGCGTGCCCGAGCAGGTCTCCAACGTGGCCTGGGCCGGCGACATGGCCCGCTTCGCCAGCGCCGACCAGGCCAGCCCGCCGCCGCGCGGTGGCATCGAGTTCATCGGCAGCTCCTCCATCCGCTTCTGGGAGAGCCTGGCCACCGACTTCCCCGGCCAGCCGGTGTTCAACCGTGGCTTCGGCGGTTCGGAAGTGCGCGACAGCACCTGGTATGCCGACCGCATCGTGGTGCCGTATGCGCCGTGCAAGGTGTTCTTCTACGCCGGTGACAACGACCTCAACAGCGGCCGCAGCGCCGTGCAGGTGCGCGACGATGTGGTTGCCTTCGTGCAGCGCGTGCACCGCGACCTGCCGAAGACCAGGGTCGAGTACCTGTCGATCAAGCCGAGCCCATCGCGTGCGCATCTGCTGCCGGCGATCAACGAGGCCAACGCGCTGATCAAGGCCGCCCTGGCCAAGCTGCCCAACACCGGTTTCACCGACGTCTACACACCCATGCTCGGCACCGATGGCCGGCCGGATGCGTCGCTGTTCCGCGAGGACATGCTGCACATGACCCCGGCCGGCTATGACATCTGGACCAAGGCACTGGCGCCGAAGGTCAACTGCAACTGAGGCGGACGGGCGCCGGAGGGCGCCACGCGCTCGCGCTCCGGTAGATGCCAACCTTGGTTGGCATAGGGCACCGGCGTGAATCCTGTTGAAAGCGCCGACCAAGGTCGGCATCTACCGAGGCAGCAGGTGCCGCGTCAGCGGAACACCACCGTGGCCTCGGTGCCCTGGCCTGGCTCGCTGGCCAGGCTGACCTTCCAGCCGAAGCGGTCGCACAGCCGGCGCACGATCGACAGGCCCAGGCCGGTGCCCTGCGGACGGCTCGGCTCGGCACGGTAGAACGGCTCGAAGGCCCGCGACAGCGCGTCGGCCGACATGCCGATACCGGTATCGCGCACCACCACCCGGTCGTTGTGCACCTGCACGTCGATGCGCCCTTCGTCGGTGTAGCTGCAGGCGTTGCGCACCAGGTTGCTGACCACCACCTGCAGCACCCGCGGCGGCGCATGCAGCTGCACCGGGCCATCGCTGTGCAGGTGCACCGACACCGGGCGCGTACCCAGCAGTTCGTTGGCGTTGTCCACTTCATAGCGGACGATGTCGTTGACGTCGAACAGCTCGACCTGGGGCTCGACGTCGGCCTCGCGTGCCAGGATCAGGAAGGCATCGATCACCGCCTCCATGTCACGGCCTGCACGCTGGATGCGCTGCAGGCTGCGGCGCAGGCGCGGCTCCAGGCTGTCATCGCCCAGTGCCATGTCGCTGGCGACGCGGATGACGGTCAGCGGTGTGCGCAGTTCATGGCTGGCGTCGCGGGTGAAATTGCGCTCGCGCGCCACATGCGCGCTGACCCGGTTGGCCAGCGAATGCAGTGCGGCCGCCAGCTGCCGGGTCTCGCCCTGCATGTCCGCCGGCAGCTTGTTCGGTTCCAGGTCGGCTGCCTCCGGGTGGCCCGGATCCCAGCGTGAGACGCGCCGCGCCAGCCAGTTCACCGGCGACACCAGGCGCTTGGAGGCCCGATAGGTCACCCAGCTGGCGCCATACACCGCCAGCAGGGTCAGCAGCACCGGCACGATGCCGAACCAGAACGCCAGCATCTCCGCGCGCGAACGCAGGAACACCAGGTACAGGCGGCCGGCCGGGCGCACATCGACCAGCACCAGCTGGTCGTCCTTGGGCAGTTCGTGGAAGCCGGGTTCCAGATTGCGCAGGTTGGCCGGCAGCGACAGGGCCGACTGCCCGCTTTCCAGCAGGTAGCCACGGATGTTCTGGGTGTTGGGTGGAGGCTGTACCGGCGAGGCCTCGTGCAGCGTCCAGAAGTACGCCGCCTCCTCGCGCAGGGCGGCGCCGACCAGGCTGTGCTTGATCACCAGCGAAACCAGCCACGCACCGAGCAGGATGCCCAGGCTGGCCAGCACTGCCTGCAGGATGAAAGCGATACGGATCTTGCGCGGCAGGCCGTGCGGCATTGCGGAGTCCCGGTCAGAGCGCTGCGATTATAGGCAGCGCACCGCGCCGTTGGGATGCACGGGCGATGACCGGCGGCACTGCCGGACGATCATCCCCTGCCCTTGTGCCGGGCCGCAGCCCGGCCCGGCCTGCGGCTGCACCGGCGCGGGCCTGCTCAGGCCATCGGCTGGGCGATGTCGGCAATGCGGTAGCCGGCACTCTGCACGGTATGCAGCAGCGGACGGTCGAACGGCTTGTCGATGATCTTGCGCAGGTTGTACAGATGGCTGCGCAGGGTGTCCGAATCCGGCAGGCCGTTGCCCCAGATCTCGCGTTCGATCTCCTGGCGGGTGACCACGCGCGGCGATTCGCGCATCAGGATGGTCAGCAGGCGCAGGCCGATCGGCGACAGCTGCAGCTCGGTACCGGCACGGGTGGCACGCATGCTGACCGGATCGAGCACCAGGTCGGCGACCTTGAGCACTTCCGACCCCACCTGGCGACGTTCGCGGCGGATCAGCGCGCGCAGGCGGGCTTCCAGCTCCTGGATCGCGAACGGCTTGGTCAGGTAGTCATCGGCGCCGAAACCGAGGCCGGTGAGCTTGTCGTCCAGCGTGTCGCGTGCCGTGAGCATCAGCACCGGGGTGGACTTGCGCGCATCGTTGCGCAGGCGACGGCACACTTCGATGCCATCCAGGCGCGGCAACATCAAGTCGAGCACCACGACGTCATAGCTGTTTTCCGCCGCAAGGCGGTAGCCATCCAGGCCGTCCTGTGCATAGTCGACTTCAAAGCCGCGACCTTCCAGGTATTCCCCGATCATCTCGGAGATGTTGCGGTTGTCTTCGACCACCAGCACCAAGCCGGAGGTCTCCTTCGTCTGACGCATGTGATTCCCTCTAACTTCAGCTTTGTGAAACATGCCGGATCGACGGTGGACGCGATGTGAAGTTCCGTCAAGAGGGAAGTAAATCGTTCAGAGCAGAGGGCGCAGCAGCGGCCAGACGTTGTCCAGCACCTTCGGCTGCGCCTGTGCGGTCGGGTGCAGGCCATCGGCCTGCATCATGCCCGGCTGCAGGGCCACGCCCTCCAGCAGGAACGGCAGCAGCGGCACCTTGTACTGCGTGGCCAGCGCCTTGTAGGCCGCGGCCAGGCGCTGGCGGTAGGCCGGGCCGTAGTTGGGCGGCACGTCGATGCCCAGCAGCAGCACCTTGGCCCCGGCCTTCTGGCTGGCCTGCACCATCTTTTCCAGGTTGCCCTGCACCTGCGCCGGGGTCAGTCCGCGCAGCGCGTCATTGCCGCCGAGGGCAATCACCACCACGGTCGGTTTTTCCTTCGCCAGCAGGCCCGGCAGGCGGGTCAGCGCGCCGGCGGTGGTTTCCCCGCTCATGCTGGCGTTGACGATGCGTGCCGGGGTTTTCGACTGCTGCCTGACCCGCTGCTGCAGCAGGCTGACCCAGCCGGCGTCGACGGGGATATTGTGGGCTGCACTGAGGCTGTCGCCCAGGACCAGCACGGTGCCGGCCGGACCTTTGGCACAGGCCAGCCCGGGCAGCAGCAGGAACCCTAGCAGCAGCACCATCATCACGCCGGCTCGCCGGCTCCATCCCGTCTTGCGCATTGGAGTCTCCTCATCGACAGCCTGTCCCCCCGCAGCGCGTCCGTTGCCATCGCCGTCGACCAGGTCGGCAAATCCGTGCAGGGCCCGGAGGGTGAAGTCCACATACTGGACAACATCACCCTGACCGTCCATGAAGGCACCAGCGCGGCCATCGTCGGCGCCTCCGGTTCCGGCAAGACCACCCTGCTCGGCCTGCTGGCCGGGCTGGACCTGCCCAGCCGCGGCCGCATAGGCCTGGCCGGGCAGGATCTGGCGGCACTGGATGAGGAAGCACGTGCCCAGCTGCGCGCACGTGAGGTCGGTTTCGTGTTCCAGAGCTTCCACCTGCTGCCGGCGCTGACCGCCGCCGAGAACGTGGCGCTGCCACTGGAGCTGGCCGGGCGCGAGGACCGCGTACGGGTCGATGAAGTGCTGGCCCAGGTCGGCCTGGCCCATCGCGCCCGCCACTACCCGCGCCAGCTGTCCGGCGGCGAGCAGCAGCGCGTGGCACTGGCGCGCGCCTTCGTCACCCGCCCACGCATCCTGTTCGCCGACGAACCGACCGGCTCGCTGGACCACGCCACCGGCCAGCACATCAGCGACCTGCTGTTCGAACTCAACGCGAGCAGCGGCACCACGCTGGTGCTGGTCACCCACGACCTGCGCCTGGCCCAGCGTTGCCAGTACATCCACCGCATCGACAACGGCCGCCTGCTGCCGGTCGAGCGTGGGGCGCAGGCATGAACCTGCTGCGGCACGCGTGGCGCGCGCTGCGCCGCGAGGCGCTGGCCGGCGACCTGCTGACCGTGTTCGCCGCACTGGTGCTGGGCGTGGCAGTGATGACCGCAGTCGGCACGCTGGTGAACCGGGTCAACCTGGCACTGACCGGCAGCGCAGCGGAAATGCTCGGCGGTGACCTCGGCATTGCCGGGCGCGATGACCCGCCGCAGGCGTTCGCCGACGAGGCGCAGCGGCGTGGACTGGCCTTCACCCGTATCGCCAGCTTCGGCAGCGTGCTGTTCAACGGTGATGCCAGCCAGATGGCCAGCATCAAAGCGGTGCAGGCGGGCTATCCACTGCGCGGCACGCTGCGGGTGCGCAGCACGCCCGGTGGCGCGCTGATCGCCGAGGCCGGCATGCCCCCCAAGGGCCAGGCCTATGCCGACCCGCGCCTGCTGCAGGGGCTGGGGCTGAAGGCCGGCGATGACCTCGAATTCGGCGCCGGCACGCTGCGTATCGCCGGCATCATCGAGGCCGAGCCGGATGCCGGTGGCGACCTGTTGACCCTATCCCCCACCCTGCTGGTCAACCGTGCTGACGTGGAGGGCACCGGCCTGCTCGGCCCCGGCAGCCGCATCAACTACCGGCTGATGTTTGCGGGACCGGCGGGGCAGATCGCGTCCCTGCGCGAGTGGCTGCTGCCACAGGTGAAGGGCCTGCGCCTGCTGAGCGTGGATGACACCCAGCGCGGCGTGCGCCAGGCCTTCGACCTGGCCGGCCGCTTCCTCGGCCTGAGCGCGCTGCTGGCGGTGCTGCTGGCGGGCGTGGCCACCGCATTGGCGGCCAACCGCTTCGCCCTGCGCCGCATCGACCAGGTGGCGATCCTGCGCTGCCTCGGTGCGCGCCAGCGCGACATCCTGCTCGGCCTGGCACTGCAGCTGCTGATGCTGGCAGTACCGGCCTGTGCGCTTGGCATCGGCCTGGGCATGGCCGCCCAGGAAGGGCTGGTACAGGTGCTGGGCAGCCTGGTGCCGCAGCGCCTGCCACTGCCGGAGGCAATGCCGGCGCTGACCGGTGCCGGCATCGGCCTGTTGCTGCTGTTCGGCTTCGGCCTGCCACCGCTGCTGCGCCTGCGCGGGGTGCCGCCAATGCGCGTACTCAACCGTTCCTTCGCCACGCTGCCACCGGCCTCGCTGCTGGCCTATGTGGCCGCGCTGGGGGCCAGCCTGGTGCTGGCGGTGCAGGTCACGGGTGACCTCAAGCTGGCGCTGTGGGTACTGGGTGGCCTGGCCGCGCTGGCGGTGGCGGCCGGTGTGGTCGGATTTGTGCTGCTGCAGTTGATGCGCAGCCTGCAGCATCGCCTGCATGGCAACTGGCGACTGGGCCTGGCCGCACTCACCCGGCGCCGGCTGCTGGCGGTGATGCAGCTGGTCGGGCTGTCGCTGTCGCTGTGCGCGCTGTTGCTGCTGGCCGTGACCGGCCCCGGCCTGCTGCAGCAGTGGCGCGAGCGGCTACCGGCAGACACACCCAACTACTTCCTGATCAACATCCAGCCCGAACAGCGCGACAGCGTGCTGGCAACACTGCGTGGGCTGGGTGCCAATGACGCCAGCATCGAACCAATGGCCACCGGGCGCCTGATCGCCATCAACGGCAAGCCGCCGCTGCGCGTGGATCGCGAGCCCGGACAGGACGGGCAACCGGCGCAGGGCGGCCAGCGCGATGACGATGACGAGAACCGGCCGTTGAACTTCAGCTGGCGCAGCACCTTCCCGCCGGCCAATACGCTGGTCAATGGCACGTTCTGGAAGCCGGACAGCACCGCTGCCGAGGCATCCGTGGAGATCGGCTGGGCCAAGCGCTACGGCGTGTACCCCGGTGACCGCATCACCATTGCGGTGGGCGAGCAGGAACGCGAGTTCACTGTCACCAGCGTGCGAAAGGCGGACTGGAACACCTTCCGCCCGAACTTCTTCGTGCTGCTGAACCCGAATGCGGTGGGCGACACGCCGCACAACCTGCTGTCGGCGTTCCATCTGCCGGCCGGCAAGGCAGCCGGACTGGGCGAGCTGGTCCGCGCGCAGCCGAACCTGTCGCTGCTGGACGTGGATGCGGTGATCTCGCAGGTGCGCGATGTGATGGAACGGGTGGCACAGGCGGTGCAGCTGGTGATGGTGTTCAGCCTGCTGGCCGGCGTACTGGTGCTGCTGGCCGCGCTGCAGGCCACGGCGGGCGAGCGTCGCTACGACAGCGCGGTGCTGCGCACGCTGGGCGCGACCCGGCGGCAGCTGCGCGGCGCGGTGCTGGTGGAATTCGGCGCGCTGGGCACCCTGGCCGCGTTGCTGGCGGTGGGGGCGGCGGCCGCCATCGGTGTGGCGGTCTCGCAGAAGGTGTTCGAGCTGCCGTTGCTGCCGCCGTGGCCGGGCCTGCTGATCGGCGGCGTGGTCGGTATCGGGTTGAGCCTGCTGGCGGGCTGGTGGGGTACGCGGGCGATCCTGCATACGCCACCGGCACTGGCCCTGCGCGAGGCCTGAGGCGGCGCTGGACCGGGGCGCGTGCCGAGCAAGCTCGGCACCTACCAAGAGCACATGACGGCGTTGCCAGTGTTCAAGGAACAAGCACATCCACGCATGGCGTGGATCTACTGGGCTTTTTCCACGTACTTGGCGAACACGTCGTCGATCTGCGTGTCCTTCACCTTCTTGCCGGACTGGATTTCTTCGGCCTGGGTGAACAGCGGAATGATCATCGCCATGCCGTCGATCCTGGTCTTCAGGTGCACGCCCGGGGCCTGGGCCAGGAAACCGTCCCAGCGCTGGCGCACCTTGGCCCAGTAACCGGCAGTCGCCTTCCAGTAGTCGCGCGCCGGGGTGAAGTCGATCTCGGTGGTCTTCACGTAGTCGTTGAAGCCGAACTCGCGTGCGATCTCCACCTGGCTGCCGTCGGCGTTGCGCTGCACCTTGGTGTTGAACTGTTCGTGGGTCCAGCCGTTCGGGGTCAGCGTGTGGCGGTTGATCACGGCCAGCGCGTTGTAGTCGCTGCGCTTGGTGTACTCACGGCGCGGCAGCGGGCGCCAGCTCAGGTCGCTGGTCCAGCTCGGCACGTTGTTGGTGTAGCTCCAGGTGCCCGTGCCGCAGTAGCGCGGTGCGTCGCTCACTTCGTACACGCACTGGGTCCACGCACCCTGGTTCACCGCCGCCGGAATGCTGCGCACCTTCCAGGTCTGGTCTGCACTGAACTCGAAACGGTTCGGTGCTTCATACACCCAGTCCTGGCGCCAGTGCTTGGTGATGTGGCCGCTCTTCTCGTCCAGCAGCAGGTGCTGCAGCACGATGCGCTTCGGCGTGTCCTCGACCACGATGACCACTTCGCTGCCACCGCTGCGCATCGCCGGTGCACGCTCGTAGCCCGTCTTCAGCAGCACGGTCTCGTCGAACGCGAAGTCCACGGTGTACTCACCCTGCATGGCAAGGATGCTGTCGTGGTCGCGGGCGATATCGGAGGGCTGCGCGCTGGCCACGCCGCTGGCGGCGAGCAGCAGCATGGCGCTGGCTGTCTGGAGCTTCATCGGGGTCTTCCTTCGGGGGTGCAGATTCATTGAGGGGCCATCCGTGGCCAACGGGCGTTCCATCAGGAGAGGGTCACAGGCGGATCAGCGGCAGGTCGCCGGGAATCCGTGGCGCCTGGCGCCGGGCGGCGTCGGCACAACAACAGTCGTCGATTGCCAGTTCGCCTTCAGCGTTTTCCAGGCGTGCGATGCGGCGGGCGGTGGCCGCGCCCAGCGAGGACAGGGTCGACAGGCTGGCCGCCAGGGTGCGCCCGTCGTCGGCGGCATGCAGGCGCAGCGCGCACAGGCGCCAGCGCTGGCCACCGAGATGGCCGGCCAGGCGCCGCCACAGTCGTTCGCCGACGCTGCCATCGCTGTCGTGTTCCGGTCCCGGCGGCAGCGCCGCGACCAGGCGGTCCCAGGCCAGGAAGTCGCTGTCGGGCAGCAGGTACAAACGCCACACGCAGCGGCCGCGGCCATCGAGGAAACACAGGCTCTCGCGCAGGCCTTCACTGTCCACGCCCTGGCAGGCGTGCACGCGTACGGCCTGGCGCCAGCCACCCAGCTCGTTGCCGTCGGCGTGGTACAGGCACAACACGGTGCCGAGCGTGGCCAGCTGTGCCGGGGTCGGCCAGGCCGCGCTGTGCGGCGCGGCGATGGAGTCATTCCTGCGTGCGGACAGTGCTCGGCTCATGAGGTCACCAGGAAACGGCAAGGCTGGCGGAGAAGGTGCGGCCCGGGCTGCTGAAACGATCGCTCAGTGCGCGATTGGTGATCAGGCTCGGGGTGATCGACGACCATTCGATGTAGCGCTTGTCGGCCAGGTTGAACACGCCGACATTGAAGGTTGCACCCGGTGCGAAGTTCCAGTGCGCCATCAGGTCGAGCACGCCATAGCCGGCCGGCTGGTAGACGAAGGGTGCCGGTGCGTTCGGATTGGTCTGCGCAGCAGGCGGCGGCAGGCGCTTCTTGCGCTGCACGAAGGTGCCGGCCAGTTCGACGCCCCAGGTATCGGTGTCGTACATCAGGCCCAGCGTGCCACGCAGCGGATCGACCGAGGCCAGCGGTTCGTCATCGGTCCGGTTGTCACCACGCGACCATGCCAATGCACTGCGCAGCGCCCAGCCCTTCAGCGCCGGGCTGAGCTCGCCGAACTCGATGCCGGCCTTCATTTCCGCGCCATAGATGCGTGCTTCGGCGATGTTCTGCGACTGGAACACGGTCAAACCCTGCGCGTTGCGGCCGGTATCGACGTTGGACTGGATGAAATCCTTGTAGTCGTTGTAGTAGCCGCTGACGCTGACGTACGCCGCCGGCGCGATGAAGCGCAGGCCCAGTTCGTAGCCGTCGCTGGTTTCCGGCTTCAGGTCCGGATTGGCGATGGCGGTATAGCGGAAGGCGACATTGGTCAGGCCGATGTTGACGTCGTTGTACGGCGGCGAACGGAAGCCACGCGCATAACCGGCGAACAGCGACCACTGGTCGGTGAAGCGCCAGACCATGCCCAGCTTCGGCGACACGCTGGTCTTCTTCAGCTGCGCCACGGCCGTGGTCGGGTTGTCTTCGGCGAAGATGCTGTCCACTTCCGGCTTCAGCTCGTAGCGGTCCACGCGCACGCCCGGCACCAGCGACAGCTTGCCGTCGGCCAGGCGCATCTCATCCTGTGCATACAGGCCCAGCTCGGTGGTCTTGCTGATCGGGAAGTCACGCACCGGGAAGGTGTCCGGCAGCACCGTGTTGCTGACCACGCCCGCCTTGCTGACCTGGTAGCCGTCGCGCTTCTGGCGGATCTCGGTACGGGTGCCTTCGAAACCGTAGGTCACTGCGTGCTCGACGCTGCCGGTGGTGAACGCCTTGTTGAACTGCGCCTGCAGGCCATAGGCATGCTGGTCGAAGGAGAACACGCGGTGGCGGCGGGTGCCGTCGGTGCGCGTTTCGTCGGTCTGCTGCCGGGTTTCGCTGTTCTGCGCGTACACCTGCCAGTGCAGGCTGTCGGCGAACGGCTGGTCCAGCGCATCCATTTCGTGGGCGAAGGACACTCGATTGCGCTTCTGGGTGTCGTGGGACTTCATGCCAGTGGCCGCAGCCGTCGCGCCGGGACGCGGCGCAACACTGGCAATCGCCGACAGCACATTGGTATCGGTGGTGTCTTCGTTGCCTTCCACGGTCAGGCGGAAGCGCTGGTCCTCGCTCGGTGCATAGACCAGCTTGCTGAGCAGGCTGCGGCCGTCGCGATCCTGCGGATTGGACGCGGTGCGGGTGTCGTTGTCGCTGCGCACCGTGCCCTTGTTGTCGGTTTCCTGGCCCTGGTGGTGGTTGACGTTGACCAGGCCGCTCCAGTGGTCACCACCAAAGGCCGCCGTGGCACCGCCAAGCAGGCCCTTCCACTCACCGTCGTAGCCGAACTTCAGGCCGAAGTAGCTGTTCTTGCCGTCCTTGAGGTAGTCGGCCGGGTCCTTGGTCACGAACGCGACCACGCCGCCCAGTGCATCGGAGCCGTACAGCGAGCTGGCCGGGCCACGCACGATCTCGACGCGCTTGAGCGTATCGAGGTCGGTGAAGTTGCGGTTGGAACTGGCGAACGAACCGATGTCGAACCGGGTCGGCATGACGATGCCGTCGGTCTGGATGCGCACGCGGTTGCCGTCCAGGCCACGGATGCGGAAACCATCCAGGCCGAAGCGGGTCGCGCTGCGGGTGACCGACAGGCCCGGTTCGTAGCGCACCAGATCCTTGATGTCCTGCACCAGGTGCCGGTCCATCTGCTCACGGTCGATGACGTCCACGGTGGCCGCCACGTCGCTCACGGCCCGCTCGGTGCGGGTGGCGGTGACCTGCACCCGATCGAATTCGCGCGCATCGGGTGCGGCAGTGGCAGCAGCGTGGGCGGACAGCGGCAGCGCCATCCAGACAGCAAGGCAAAGGGCGGAATGGCGGGTCATCGGGTTCGTTTGGTCAGGCAGGGGAACCCCCGGTTACCGGCACACCCGGAAGGTGCACGCGGTAGACCGAGGGGGAGAGAGCAGGAGCGGACGGGTCGCCCACCCTGTCGGCGCTGCCGGCAGGAGGGAGGGAGGCGGGCGACCAGGCCGCGATTACTTGGTCAGGATCAGCTTGTCGTTGCTGGTGTGCCGCAGGCGATAGAAGCGGTCGCCGTGCTGGATCAGGATTTCACGACGGCCCTTGAGCAGGGCTTCGCTGTCGATGACCTCTTCCGGCGGAACGACGCGGACCGGTCGATCGCGGAGGGTCAGCGTTTCGGGGCGCAGCAGTACAGGTTGAGCATTCATGAGCATCTGGACTCGTGCGAGGGACGAGTTAAATGATAATGATTCTCAGTTGACAATCAACAACCATTCTCAATTTCATTGATCAGATTAATGATCGAATCCGGAAATTCGATAGCTTTTGTCAATCAAATAGCGGCGTAGATGTGTAGAGTCGACTGTTAGTCGACTGCTGTTGCTCGAAGCAGTCGTTTATTCGAAGCAGTCGACTAACAGTCGACTCTACCGATCCCGTTCCCGATCCCTCGGCCGAGCCGACCTGGCCGAGGCCCCAGGCCCGGTCGGCCCCCGGGGTTCAGGCGAAGACGGCTTCGACCTGGGCCCAGCCGGCGGCGTCGACCTGCTCCAGCACGTCCAGTGCCTGCAGGTTCTGCAGCAGCTGGCTGACCCGGCTGGCGCCGAGGATCACGCTGGAGACATTCGGGTTGCGCAGGCACCAGGCAATCGCCAGCGTGGCCGGGGCCTGGCCCAGCGCGCGCGCGACTTCGCTGAAACGGCGCACCTGACCCAGGCGGGCCCCGGCGTCGGCCCCCAGCACCAGGTCCTGCAACCACTCCATGCCTTCGCGCCCCAGCCGTGCATCGGCCGGGATGCCCTGGTCGTACTTGCCGGTGAGCAGGCCTGAGGCCAGCGGCGAGAAGATGGTGGTGCCCAGGCCGGTACCGGCATACAGCGGCGCGTACTCGACCTCGACCCGCTCGCGGTGCAGCAGGTTGTACTGCGGCTGCTCCATCGACGGGCCCTGCAGGTTGCGCGCCTCGGCGATGTCCAGCGCCTGCTGGATCTGCGCCGCCGGCCACTCCGAGGTGCCCCAGTAAAGGATCTTGCCCTGCCGTACCAGGGTATCCATGGCGTGCACGGTCTCGGCGATCGGCGCGTCCGGATCCGGGCGGTGGCAGTAATAAAGGTCCAGGTAGTCCACCCGCAGGCGCTTGAGTGCAGCGTGGCAGGCGTCGGTCACGTGCTTGCGCGACAGTCCGCGCTGGGTCGGTCGCGGGTCCTTGGCGCTGCCGAAGAACACCTTGCTGGACACGCAGAAGCCGTCGCGCGGCAGGCGCAGGTCGGTGATCACGTCCCCCATGACCTGTTCGGCACGGCCGTTGGCATAGCCCTCGGCGTTGTCGAAGAAATTGACGCCATGATCCCAGGCGGCGGCCACCAGGTTGCGGGCCTCATCGCGCGGAACCTGATCGCCGAAGGTCACCCAGGCGCCGAAGGACAAGGCGGAAATCGGCAGGCCGGTGGAGCCCAGGCGACGGTATTGCATGCGAATCTCCTGCTGCGGGCCCGCATCCGGGCCGGGATCAAACCCCATTCTACCTGCCGCCGCCAGCCGCAAGCCCTTGCCGTTGCTGGCCTGATCGGCACCGATGGCCGCGCACACGCTGCTTTTTCTTGCCCCGGCCCCTGCCCTGCACTAGGCTTCCCGTTTTTCGCGACGCCCCAGGGGAGTCACTCACATGGTCGAAGGTTTGGGCAGGATCGGCTTCGGCCTGTTCGGGTTGGCGGTGCTGATCGGCATCACCTGGTTGTTTTCCAATAACAAGCGCGCGGTTGACTGGAAGCTGGTTGCCACCGGTATCACCCTGCAGATCGCCTTTGCGGCGCTGGTGATCCTGGTGCCGGGCGGGCGCGACGTGTTCGACGCGCTGGGCAAGGGCTTCGTCAAGATCCTCAGCTACGTCAACGAGGGCTCGGGCTTCATCTTCGGCTCGTTGATGGACACCAAGAATTACGGCTTCATCTTTGCCTTCCAGGTGTTGCCGACCATCATCTTCTTCTCTGCACTGATGGGGGTGATGTACCACCTCAACATCATGCAGGGCATCGTGCGCGTGATGGCCTGGTCGATCACCAAGGTGATGCGCGTGTCGGGTGCGGAAACCACCAGCGTCTGCGCCAGCGTCTTCATCGGCCAGACCGAGGCGCCGCTGACCGTGCGCCCGTACATCGCCAGGATGACCCAGTCCGAGCTGCTGACCATGATGATCGGCGGCATGGCACACATCGCCGGTGGCGTGCTGGCGGCCTACGTGGGCATGCTCGGCGGCGGTGATCCGGCGCAGCAGGCCTTCTATGCCAAGCACCTGCTGGCGGCCAGCATCATGGCGGCCCCGGCCACCCTGGTCGTGGCCAAGCTGCTGATCCCGGAAACCGGCACCCCGCTGACCCGCGGCACGGTGAAGATGGAAGTCGAAAAGACCTCCAGCAACATCATCGACGCGGCCGCTGCCGGCGCCGGTGACGGCCTGAAGCTGGCGCTGAACATCGGTGCGATGCTGCTGGCCTTCATCGCTCTGATCGCGCTGTTGAACGCACCGCTTACCTGGATTGGCGATGTGACCGGCCTGGCCGCTGCCATCGGCAAGCCGACCAACCTGTCGACCATCTTCGGTTACGTACTGGCCCCGATCGCCTGGGTGATCGGCACCCCGTGGGCCGATGCCACCACCGTCGGTTCGCTGATCGGCCAGAAGGTCGTGATCAACGAGTTCGTGGCCTACACCGAGCTGTCGCAGATCGTGAACGGCCAGATCGCCGGCGTGAGCCTGTCCGAGGAAGGTCGCCTGATCGCTACCTACGCGCTGTGCGGCTTCGCCAACTTCAGCTCGATCGCGATCCAGATCGGCGGCATCGGCGGGCTGGCCCCGGAACGTCGCCACGACCTGGCCAAGTTCGGCCTGCGCGCCGTGCTGGGCGGTACCATTGCCACCTTCATGACGGCGACCATCGCCGGCGTGCTGACGCACTTCAGTTGAACCCTTGGTTGAGAAAAGATTCCCTATGAGCAGCAGTGTCGTTGTCGTCGGTTCCTTCAATGTCGATCACGTGTGGCGATGCGAGTCGCTGCCGGCACCGGGTGCGACCATTGCCGGCCGTTACAGCACCGGCCCCGGTGGCAAGGGCTTCAACCAGGCCGTGGCGGCCTGCCGCGCCGGTGCCGACACCCACTTCGTGTGCGCGCTGGGCGACGACGCCGGTGGCGCCACCGCCCGTGAGCTGGCCGCGCAGGACGGCTTCGGTCTGATCGCCGAAGCCAGCAGCGAACCGACCGGCACCGCCGGCATCTATGTGGACGCGCGCGGCCGCAACACCATCGTGATCGGCCCGGGTGCCAACGCCGCGCTGAGCACCGACTTCCTGCAACAGCAGCAGGCGCTGCTGACCGGCGCCAAGGTGGTGCTGGTGCAGCTGGAATCGCCGGTGCAGACCATCGAAGCGGCACTGGCCACGGCCCGCGAGGCCGGCGTCACCACCGTGCTCAACACCGCACCGGCCGATGCCCCCTCCACCATCGGCCTGCTCAAGCTGGCCGATGTGATCACCCCGAACGAGACCGAGTTCGCCGCCCTGCTCGGCCGTCATGTCGGTGAGCGCGTGGATGCCAACGACGTCGCCGCGCTGGATGGCGCCAGCCTGCACGCGCTGTGCCGCAAGCTGGTCGGCAACGGCACGGTGGTGGTGACCCTGGGTTCGGTGGGCGTGTTCGTGTCGCATGCCGACGAGAACCTGCGCGGCGATACCCAGCCGTACTACCGCGTAGGTGCCGAACAGGTGCAGGCGATCGACACCACCGGCGCCGGCGACGCCTTCAACGGTGCGCTGGCCGCATCGCTGGCACAGGTGGCCGACGCCCCGTTCGCCCGTCACGTGCGCTTCGCCAACCAGTTCGCCGGTCGTTCGACCGAGAAGGAAGGTGCCGCTGCGGCAATGCCGCGTTTCACCCCGGCCGACGCCGAAGCAAAGTAATTCCACGCCATGCGTGGATGAAGAAGCCCGGGTGTGCAGACACCCGGGCTTTTCTGTTTGCTTTTCAATGAGGCAGATCCACACCATGCGTGGATGAACGAGACCGCGCAAGCCATCCCAGCAACAGGCCAGCGGCAATCGCCAGCAACGCGACGGCCGCGCCCACCGCGCCCAGCGATGCCAGGCCGAAGCGTTCGATGGCCCCACCTCCCAGCAGCGCACCCAGGCCGATGCCGGCGTTGGCCGCAGACACATTCAAGGTTCCGGCCAGCGCCTGTGCCTGGGGCGCTGCACGCATCACCCGCACCTGGCACAGCGGGAACAATGCGGTATGCGCCACACCCCACAGGACCAATGCGATGAGCACGAATGCGCCGTGGCCGGCCAGCCCGACACTGGCCAGCATGCCCAGCGCCAGCACCGCGCAGAACACCAGGGTCGCGCCCAGGGGCGCACGATCGACCCAGCGCCCACCCAGTGCATTGCCGAGCAGTCCCACGGCGCCGAAGCCCATCAACCACCAACCCACCTGTGCCGCCGGTACCCGCATCAGCCGCTCCAGTACATCGGCCAGGTAGGTGTAGGCAGCAAACATCGCGGTGAACACCAGCACCGACAGCAGCACATGGCCCAGCAACTGCGGCTGGCGCAGTACACGTGCCTGCTCGCCCAGCGCGCGCCGCGGCCCGGCCACGGTGTCCGGCATCCACAACGCCAGCGCGCCCGCCATCAACAGCGACAGGGCCGCCAACAGCCAGAAGCTGCCGCGCCAACCGAGGGCGTCGGCGGCCAACGTCCCCAGTGGAATACCGAACAGCATTGCGGCGGTGATACCCAGGTAGACCCGCGCGACCGCACGGCCTCCCTGCCCTGCAGGAGCCAGCTGCACAGCAGTCTCGCTGGCGGTGCCCCAGAACACCGGCAGGGCCAGTGCCGGCAGCACCCGCGCCAGCGCCAGCAGCCACGGCTGCGTGGCCATCGCGGCCAGCGCGTTGGAAGCCGCGAACAACAGCAGGATGACCACGAACAGGCGGCGCCGGCCGACGTGTGACAGCAGCGCGGTCAAGGGTGGCCCGGCCAGCATCACGGTGAACGCGAACAAGGTGACCAGCTGCCCCGCTCGGGCGATGCCCAGGCCAAGGTCGCGCGCCAGCGCGGGCAACAGGCCGACGATCAGGAACTCGGTGGTGACGATGACGAAGGCGGACACCGCCAGCAGGACGACTGAAAGACGTGCGCGAGCGTTTGCGTGGACAGCGGTCACGGCGGAATCAAGGGAGGACATGGGCGGGCATCAGAACAGGGGTCGCCAGCCTATTTCCTCCGTGAGTTCCGATTGCTGCTATGTTTTCCATCGATTCCGGACAGAATTTCTCCCCATGCTTCCCACCGAGCGCCTGCGCGGCATAGAGGCCTTCGTCGCCACCGCCGATGCCGGCAGTTTCACTGCCGCCGCCGAACGCCTGCACCTGACCAGTTCGGCGGTGGGCAAGACCATCGCGCGGCTGGAGGCGCGGCTGGGAGCGCGGTTGTTCGAACGCAGCACGCGCCGCCTTCGCCTGACCGAGGCCGGTGAGGGCTTCTACCGCACCTGCGTGCGGGTGCTGGGCGAACTGGCCGATGCCGAGTCAGTGCTGGTCTCGCACGCAGACGCTCCCGTGGGCCGCCTGCGGGTGGATGCGCCGGCCACTTTCGGGCGCCTCAAAGTCTGGCCGTTGCTGCTGCAGCTGGCCGCCGAGTTTCCACAGCTGCATCCGCAGGTGACCTTCAGCGACCGCTTCAGCGACCTCGCCGAGGACGGCGTCGACCTCGCCGTACGCATCGGCGGTCCCGAGCCGCTGCCCGCCACGCTGGGCAGCCGCCAGCTCGGTTACGAATGCCTGCGCTTCTGCGCCTCCCCGGCCTACCTGCTCCGGCATGGCCAGCCCCGCTCGGCCGCCGAGCTGGCCGGGCATGACGGTGTGCTGTTCGGACGCGCGGACGGCAGCATCGGGCCGTGGCAGGTGGCCGATGGCGGGCAGCGCAGTACACCGCTGCAGGCCCGCGCGCGCCTGGTGGTTGGCAGCGCCGAGGCCCAGGTGGCGGCGGTCGAGGCCGGCTTCGGCATCGCGCAGCTGGCCACCTGGCTTGTCGATGACGCGCTGGCGCGCGGCAGCCTGGTCTCGATCCTGCCGTCGCTGGACTGCCGCGGCCTGCCGCTGCGCCTGTTGTGGCCGCAAGGCCGGCAGCGGCTGCCACGCGTGGACGTGGCCCTGGACCGTCTCGGCGCCGGGTTGCAGATCGATCCGCCGCGCTGAGCGCAGCGCTATCACCTGTGGTCGCATCGGACGGCTGCGACTGCCGGTCGCATTGCCCGCATCCCGCCCCTCACCCACCATCCGCGCAGCGTTTCAGCGTGGGCAGGACATGGACGGATTCCCTTGGTTGCTGGTTGCCGCCGCCGGTAGTGCCATTGCGGCCCTGCTGCATATCGGCTGTATTGCCTTCGGCGCCGCGTGGTACAGGTACTTCGGTGCTGGCCCGCGCATGGTCCGGCTGGCACAGGCCGGGCATTGGTGGCCGCCGCTGATGACCGCCGGCATTACGGCCGTGCTGGTGGCCTGGACCCTGTACGCACTCGCAGCCGCGGGCTGGCATTCGCCGCTGCCGGCCAGCCGTCTGGTCCTGTCGGGCATCGCCCTGCTGTTGCTGCTGCGCGCGGCGATGGGCTTCGGGCTGGCCCTGCTCCAGCCCGGCGACAACGGCCGGCGCTTCTGGGTGGTCAGTTCACTGGTGTGCCTCAGCCTGGGGCTGGCCTTCGCGCTGGGTACCCGCCAGGCCTGGCAGAGCCTGGGGTAGCCGCCTACCATCGCCCGCCCTTGGGGGCGGCGGAAGCAACCGTCAAGCATCTGCTGATGCCGGTACGGCATGAGGTCGGTGCCGATCGGCCTGAACCGGACCGCGTCCGACACGGCCGTACCGCCGCCCGCGCCCTACAATGGGCGCATGCAGATCGGCCCGTACACCATTGCCCCCAACGTCGTGCTGGCGCCCATGGCCGGCGTCACCGACAAGCCCTTCCGCCTGCTGTGCAAACGGTTGGGCGCGGGGCTGGCCGCCTCGGAAATGACCATCAGTGACCCGCGTTTCTGGAACACGCGCAAGTCGATCCACCGCATGGATCATGATGGCGAGCCGGCCCCGATCAGCGTGCAGATCGCCGGCACCGAGCCGCAGCAGCTGGCCGAGGCCGCACGCTACAACGTCGACCACGGCGCGCAGATCATCGACATCAACATGGGCTGCCCGGCCAAGAAGGTGTGCAACGCCTGGGCCGGCTCGGCGCTGATGCGTGACGAGCAGCTGGTGGCGCGCATCCTCGAGGCCGTGGTCAACGCGGTGGACGTTCCGGTCACCCTGAAGATCCGCACCGGGTGGGACTGCGACCATCGCAATGGCCCGGTGATCGCCCGCATCGCCGAGGACAGCGGCATCGCCGCGCTGGCGGTGCATGGCCGCACCCGCGACCAGCATTACACCGGCCAGGCCGAGTACGCCACGATCGGCGAGATCAAGGCCGCGCTGCGCATTCCGGTGATCGCCAACGGCGATATCGATTCGCCGCAGAAGGCGGCATACGTGCTGCAGCAGACCGGCGTGGACGCGGTGATGATCGGCCGCTCGGCACAGGGCCGGCCGTGGATCTTCCGCGAAGTGGCGCACTTTCTGGCCACCGGCGAGGAACTGCCACCACCGTCGTTGGCGGAAGTGCGCGACATCCTGCTCGGCCACCTGCACGCACTGCATGCGTTCTATGGCGAGCCGCAGGGCGTGCGCATCGCGCGCAAGCACCTGGGCTGGTATGCCAAGGACCGGCCGGAGAATGCGGCCTTCCGCGCCGTGGTCAACCGCGCCGAAGACCCGCAGAGCCAGGTCGCGCTGACCACCGAGTACTTCGACCGCCTGATCGCCGGGGAACCGGCGTTGTCTTCGGCCGCCTGACCGCATCGCTGCGTCGCAGAGTCGAGCCTGCTCGACCGTCTTGAACACCGAGAGCCCGCCCCATGACCCCGCCGATTTCTTCCCCGACCTACCTGCACGGGTTTTCCGGCACCGAGCAGCAGCGCCTGATGACCCAGGCGCGCCTGCTGGAATCGAGCATCTTCGGCCAGATCGACTACAGCGGCGCGCGGCGCCTGCTGGAAGTCGGCAGCGGCGTCGGCGCACAGACCGAGATCCTGCTGCGCCGCTTCCCCGAGCTGCACGTGACCGGTGTGGATCTGAGCGAGACCCAGCTGGCCACCGCGCGCGAGAACCTGGCGCGCACGCCGTGGTGCAGCGACCGCTACACCCTGCAGCAGGCCGACGCCGGCGAGCTCCCGTTCGAGGCACGCAGCTTCGACTCGGCGTTCCTGTGCTGGGTACTGGAGCACGTGCCGTCACCGGCGCGCGTGCTGAGCGAGGTGCGCCGGGTGCTGGCACCGGGTTCGCCGGTCTACATCACCGAGGTGATGAATGCCTCGTTCCTGCTCGACCCGTATTCGCCGCACATCTGGCGTTACTGGATGGCGTTCAACGATTTCCAGTACGACCACGGGGGCGACCCGTTCGTTGGCGCCAAGCTGGGCAACCTGCTGCTGGCCGGCGGCTTCCGCGACGTGCACACCGAGATCAAGACCATCCACCTGGACAACCGCGAACCGGCACGCCGCAAGACGATGATCGCGTTCTGGGAACAGCTGCTGCTGTCGGCCGCCGACCAACTGCTGCAGGCCGGGTCGGTTGACGAGGAAACCGTGGAAGGCATGCGTCGCGAGTTCCGCCTGGTGCAGAACGACCCGAATGCGGTGTTCTTCTATTCGTTCGTGCAGGGCCGCGCCACGGTGTATTGAGCCGACGCGGCACTGCTGACTGAATCAGTAGAGCCACGCCATGCGTGGCTGCCACCGTCGATGTCCCTTCATCCACGCATGGCGTGGATCTACTCGACAGCGCCGACTACGGGCGCATGCCAGATCCGCTGCCACATCGCCGCCAGCCGGCGCCCGGCATCGGCTCGCGCGGCCGGGCTACTGTAGTCCGCCCGCAGCTGCTCGGGCACGATCGCCCGCCACTGCCCGTCCGCCTGCTCGGCCACCACGAAGTTGAAGGTGTAGTCCGGCTCCAGGCCCATGCGCAGGTCGCTCAGCACCAGCCGGCCGTCCATCACCTGCGCACGCATGAAGCCACGGTTGAACCAGGTCAGCTGCTGCACCGCCGGGATGCCCCCTGCTTCACGCAGTGCCTGCACGTTGGACGCGTGGCCTTCGAACTGCATCGGCCCATGGTCGGCCACCAGCGAGCGGTCGCCCACCACGTAGCCGTTCGGCGTCATCGCCACCACCCGCCACAGCAGGGTGTTGAACGGCATCGGCACCGAGAAGCGCGGGGCATCGCCCAGGCCCATCGCCGCCAGGCTCTGCTGGGCAGCACGGTCGACCTGGGCCTTGGCGATCAGGCCCCAGCCCAGGTAGGCACTGCTGGCCAGCAACGCCACACCCAGCACCTTGCCAGCCCAGGGGCGGGCGCGGCCAAACCAGGCCAGCACGCAGCCCAGCAGCAGCCACACCGTGTAGCCGGGATCGATGATGAAGACGCTGGAGCCCATGGTCGGGTGTGGCCGCAACGGCCACCACAACTGGGTGCCGTAAACGGTGAATGCATCCAACAGCGGATGGGTGACCAGCGCCAACTGGATCGCCCAGAACCAGCGCACCGGTGACTGCGCAACGCGGCCGTTGCCGAAGCGCTTGAACAGCCACCAGATCAGCGCTGCCACCCAGGGCAGCACCAGCAGCGAATGGCTGAAGCTGCGGTGCTCGATCATGTTCGCCACCGGGTCGGCGGCGGTGAAGCCGAGCCACAGGGCATCGAGGTCCGGCAGGGTGCCGAGCGCGGCACCGGCCAACAGGGCCGCGCGGCGCTGGCCGGGCGGAGCGATGGCAGCGGCGACGGCGCCGCCGAGCACGATCTGGGTCAGGGAATCCATGGACCGATGCTAGCGGCTTGCGGGCGGTGCATGTAGAGCCGAGCCCATGCTCGGCTGCCGTTACACGCAATGAAGAGCAGCCGAGCATGGGCTCGGCTCTACAAGGGGACAATCGCGGGTTACGCCGCCTGCGACAGGCGCGCGCCCGGCAGCTCCACCAGCGTCTGGCCGTTGTGGTCCAGCAGGCGCAGCGCGCCATCGTGGTCTTCGGCCAGTGCTGTCAGGCTTTCCACCCAGTCGCCGTCGTTGGCATAGACCAGGCCGTCGCGTTCAATCAACGCAGCGCGGTGGATGTGGCCACAGACGATGCCATCCAGTCCGCGACGGCGCACGTCGTCCAGGCCGGCCTGGACGAAGCGCTCGATGTAGCGTTCGGCCGCACCGCTGCGCTTCTTCAGGAATTCAGACAACGACCAGTAGCGCATTCCCAACAGCCGCCGCACCGCGTTCAACGCCTGGTTGCCGGTCAGGATGCGGTAGTACAGCCAGTCACCGAACTTTTCCTGCAGGCCGCCGAAGTGGGTCACGCCGTCGTACTCGTCCCCATGCGCGACCAGCAGCCGGCGGCCATCGGCGGTCACGTGGATGGCGCGCCGGCGCACCTGCATCGCCGGCAGCATCAAACCGCAGACCTGGCGCAGCGAAGCATCGTGGTTGCCGGGGATGTAGACGATCTCGGTCCCGGCACGGCGCAACGCGTGCAGGGCCTGGATGACTTCGCTGTGCGACTGCCGCCAGTTGGCGCGGCGATGCGCCATCCACCACAGGTCGATGATGTCGCCGACCAGGTACAACCGTTCGCAACGCAGCTGCGAGAGGAACCGTGCCAGCTCGGTGGCATGGCAATGACGTGAACCCAGATGCACATCGGAGACGAACACTGCGCGCCGGTGCGGCGACAGGTTCGCCAGCGCGCTCATGCCGGCGTCCCCGCGTCGCGCAGGTAGCGTTTGCGCTTGTTCGGCCGGATCGCACACAGGTCCACTTCGATCAGGCCGTCGATCGAATCACTGAAGTCCGGGTCGACACCGAAGGCGAGGAAGCGGGCACCACCGGGTTCGCACAGATCGGTGTACTGGCGGTACAGCGTCGGCACCCCCGTGCCGAGTGCGGCCAGGTTGGCCTTGAGCACCTCGAACGCGGCACCGGCATCCAGCTCGCCGAAACTCGGCGGTGCAGCGAAGTACTGGAACGGCCGGTTCGATTCGGCCAGCCCGGCGGTACCGCTGTAGTAGCGCTGGTAGTAGGCCACCAGCTGCTCGCGCGCATCGCGTGGCAGCGCCGCGCTGATCGACACCGCGCCGAACAGGTAGCGGATACCCGGCCGGCACTGCAGGTAGGCACCGATGCCCTGCCACAGGTAGTCCAGGCTGCGGCTGCCCCAGTAGTCGGGCACCACGAAGCTGCGGCCCAGTTCCAGGCCCTCGGCGATGTGGGTGATGGCATCGTCGGAATAGCGGAACAGCGACGCGCTGTAGAGCCCGGACAGTCCGTGCCGGGCCAGCGCATGGGCGCCGCGCATGATCCGGTACGCGCCGGCGATGCGCTGCGCGGCCGCGTCCCAGATCACGATGTGCTCGTACCGCGGGTCATAGTCGTCCACGTCGCGGCTGCGCCCGGTGCCCTCGCCCACCTGGCGGAACGTCAGTTCGCGCAGGCGGCCCAGTTCAAGCAGCAGCGGTGAATCGGCGCTACAGGTCGCCAGCAGGATCTGCTTGCCATCGGCGGTCTGGCCCAGCTGGGTCGCCGCGGCGATGCCGGCGGCGACCTGCGAAGGCGGCACGGGGGACGCCAGTGGCTCGGGGCCTGCGCAGGCAGCGGCATTACCGGCTGCGCCATTGCGGCCCAGCGCATAGAGTGCGCGGCGTACCGCCAGCAGCTGTGCGCCCGGGTCGCCGCCTTTGCCCAGCTGCATCGGCTCGCCGATGCTCAGGCGCAGCGGGCGGCCACGGCGGGTGAACATCTCGCGCGCCAGCAGCGCGGTGCCAGCCGGCTTGAACAGGGTCGAGGCGCCGTAGAACAGTGCCGAATTGCGTGCTTCCACGCGCACCGGCAGCACCGGCGCACCGGCGGCACGGGCAAAGCGGACGAACCCGCGCTGCCAGCGGCCATCGCGGATGCCGCGCAGCGACAGGCGCGAGACCTCACCCGCCGGGAACACGATCACGCACTGCTCGGCGGCCAGCGCCTCCTCCACCGCGTGCAGACTGCCGCGCTGCGCCTTGCCGCCAAGGATGCGCACCGGCAACAGCAGGTCCTGCAGTGGCGCGATGGCTCCCAACAGATCGTTGGCCACGATCCGCACGTCACGACGGATGCGGCCGACCGCGTCCAGCAGCGCGAGGGCGTCCAGCGCCCCCGAGGGGTGGTTGGCGACGATCAGCAAGCGGCCGGTGGCGGGAATCTTCGCCAGCGCGGCCGGATCCACCTGGTACTGGCCATCGATGAATTCCAGGCCGGCGGCGACGAAGCCGAATCCGCGCAATCCTGCACTGCGCTGCAGGAACGCTTCGATCTGATCCAGGCGCGACCAGCGGCCGACGCTGCGCAGCAACGGCCGTGCCAGTTGGCCCCGGCGGCCGTGGAACCAATCGGGGAAGCGTTGCTGGAGACGCTGTTCAAGTTCCTGCATGGCGGATCCACTCATGCCCGGCGGCCGGATTGGCCGACAGCCTGCGCCCGGCAGGCGGCAGCCAGATGGCGGTTTTTGGGCAGAACGATGACGGCTGGCAGCGTCCGGCCAGGCCGGTAGCCGCCTGCTCCGTTGTCACGCAGGTGGAACACTGGGCCTCGAGGCTGGGGCCCAATCCCGGCCGGACGGCCTCTGCCGGGCCTACACGGGCTTAACCACCGGCAACCGGTACCGGTTCACAATGCACAGGCGGCGCACCCCGTGTATCATTCGCGCCCATCTTTCCATCCGAATCAAGGGATATTACGCCTGATGTCCAGCTATCTCTTCACCTCCGAGTCGGTCTCCGAAGGCCATCCGGACAAGGTTGCCGACCAGATCTCCGATGCGGTGCTGGACGCGATCCTGACCCAGGACCAGCGCGCCCGCGTGGCCTGCGAGACCATGGTCAAGACCGGTGTTGCCATCGTGGCCGGTGAAATCACCACCAGCGCCTGGATCGACCTGGAAGCGCTGACCCGCAAGGTCATCACGGACATCGGCTACGACAGCTCCGACGTCGGCTTCGACGGCGCCACCTGCGGCGTGCTGAACCTGATCGGCAAGCAGTCGCCGCACATCGCCCAGGGCGTGGATCGCAAGAAGCCGGAAGAAATGGGCGCTGGCGACCAGGGCCTGATGTTCGGCTATGCCACCAACGAGACCGACAGCTACATGCCGGCCGCGATCCACCTGTCGCACCGCCTGGTCGAGCAGCAGGCCAAGATCCGCAAGAAGAAGAACTCGCCGCTGTCGTGGCTGCGCCCGGACGCCAAGAGCCAGGTCACCCTGCGCTATGAAAACGGCGTGGTCTCGGCCATCGACGCCGTGGTCCTGTCGACCCAGCACGCCCCGGGCATCAAGCAGAAGGACCTCATCGAGGCCGTCCGCGAAGAAATCATCAAGCCGGTGCTGCCGGCCAAGTGGCTGCACAAGGGCACCAAGTTCCACATCAACCCGACCGGCAAGTTCGAGATCGGTGGCCCGGTGGGCGACTGCGGCCTGACCGGCCGCAAGATCATCGTCGACACCTACGGCGGCTGGGCCCGTCACGGTGGTGGCGCCTTCTCCGGCAAGGACCCGTCCAAGGTCGACCGTTCGGCAGCCTATGCGGCCCGCTACGTCGCCAAGAACGTGGTTGCCGCCGGCCTGGCCGACCGTTGCGAAGTGCAGGTCTCCTACGCCATCGGCGTGGCTGAGCCGACCTCGATCTCGGTCACCACCTTCGGCACCGGCAAGATCAGCGACGACAAGATCGAGAAGCTGATCCGCAAGCACTTCGACCTGCGCCCGTACGGCATCATCAAGATGCTGGACCTGGTGCACCCGATGTACCAGCAGACCGCGGCCTATGGCCACTTCGGCCGCAAGCCGAAGGAGTTCAGCTACCTCAACGGCGAAGGCGAGACCGTCAACGCCACGGCCTTCTCCTGGGAGAAGACCGATCGCGCCGCCGCCCTGCGCGCCGATGCGAAGCTGAAGTAAGAAACACGAAGGGCCGCTCACGCGGCCCTTCTGCTTTCTGTAGAGCCGAGCCCATGCTCGGCTTTCTTTTTCCTGCGACAAGAGCAGCCGAGCATGGGCTCGGCTCTACAAGAGCTACGCCACGCCGATACAATCGCCCCATGTCGACCGAACTGAAAACCCACCAGCTGTCCATGACCGTGCTGATGTCGCCGGAGATGGCCAATTTCTCCGGCAAGGTCCACGGTGGCGCGATCCTGCGGCTGCTCGACCAGGTCGCCTATGCCTGTGCCAGCCGCTACGCCGGCAGCTACGTGGTCACCCTGTCGGTCGACCAGGTGATGTTCCGCCAGCCGATCGCGGTGGGCGAGCTGGTCACCTTCCTGGCCTCGGTGAACCATACCGGTACCTCGTCGATGGAAATCGGCATCAAGGTCGTGGCCGAGGACATCCTCAAGCGCAGCGTGCGCCACGCCAACAGCTGCTTCTTCACGATGGTGGCGGTGGACGAGGAAGGCCGGCCGACGCCGGTACCGCCACTGCAACCGGCCACCTCCGACGAGAAGCGCCGCCAGGCCGCCGCACAGATCCGCCGCCAGCTGCGCCAGGAAATGGAACAGCGGCACCTGGAACTGCTGGCGTCGAATCCACCGTCGCCGGAGGAGTGAGGGCGTGCGGGGCACGCCCCGCACCCACCGAGGCAGGTAGCGCCGGGCCATGCCCGGCGGATACGCATCACCCGGTGTTCTGCACGCCCTGCGAAACACCGTTCACGCACGCCACGAGCGCGCGCAGCAGTTCGTCATCCTCGCGTCCGCTGGCCCGCCAACGCTGCAGCAGATCCACCTGCAGCACGCTGATCGGATCGACGTAGGGATTGCGCAGGCGGATCGACAGCGCCAGCCGCGCATCGTGGTCCAGCAGCGTCTGCTGGTCCATCAACGCCAGCAGCCAGTGCCGGGTGAGTTCCAGTTCACGCTGCACCTGCGGGAAGAAACGCCCATGCAGGTCGCCCGACAACAGCGAGAACTGCTCGGCGATGGTGATATCGCCCTTGGACAGCACCATCGCGATGTCGTCCAGGAAGGTGCGGAAGAACGGCCAGTCACGCGCCATATCGCGCAGGGTCTGTTCGTGGCCGGCATCGACCGCCGCCTGCAGGCCACTGCCCACGCCGTACCAGCCGGGGATGACCGCGCGTGCCTGGCTCCAGGCGAACACCCAGGGAATCGCGCGCAGGTTGCCCAGTGCCGCGTCCTGGCCGAGCCGACGCGAAGGACGCGACCCCAGCGTCATCCGCTCGATCACGTCGATGGGTGTGGCGGTACGGAAGTAGTCCATGAAGCCGGCCTGGCCAACGAACACGCGATACACCTCGCTGCTGGCCGAGGCCACCGCGTCCATCACCGGCCGCCACTCATCCTCGCGCGGCTCGGCGGCACGCGGGCGCAGGCTGGCGCGCAGCACTGCACCGGTGGCCTGTTCCAGCGAGCGAAGGGCCAGCGCGCGGATGCCGTATTTGCGATGGATCACCTCGCCCTGCTCGGTCACCCGCAGGCGGCCATCGATGCTGCCGCGCGGCGACGCATCGACCGCGTGCGTGGTCTTGCCACCGCCACGGCTGATCGAACCGCCACGGCCATGGAAGAAAGTCAGGCGGATGCCGGCCTCGGCCGCCACCTCCAGCAGTTCCACCTGCGCGCGCTGCAGGCCCCAGCGCGAAGCGGCAATGCCACCATCCTTGCTGCTGTCCGAATAGCCGAGCATCACCATCTGCACGTCGCCGCGCGCACGCAGATGGGCGCGATACACCGGGTCGGCCAGCAGGTCGCACAGGGTGGCCGTGCCACGCTTGAGGTCATCCACGGTCTCGAACAATGGGGCGATGTCCAACGGCACCGCCCCACTCTCTTCCACCAGGCCGCCACGGCGCGCCAGCGCCAGCACCGCCAGCACATCGCTGCGGTCGTGTGCCATCGAGATGATGTAGCTGCCCAGTGCATCGTTGCCATGCCGCGCGCGCGCATCGGCCAGCGACGCGAACACGGCATCCAGACGCTGATTGCCCTCGTCATCACCCTTGGGAAGCGGTGCTTCGCCGCTGGCATGCGGGCCCAGCAGCCGCGCACGGCCCAGCGCATCCAGCGCCTGCCAGCTTTCTTCGCCGCCCAGCACCGCAGCCAGTGCGCGCGCATGCACGCTCGATTCCTGGCGCACATCCAACCGCGCCAGATGGAAGCCGAAGGTCTTCACCCGCCACAGCAGGCGCTGCACGGCGAAGCCGCCTGCATGTTCGCCGCGATTGGCGCGCAGGCTGTCGAGGATCAGCTGCAGGTCGTCGATCAGTTCGGCGGGGCCAGCATAGTTGCCTTCGCCATCATCCAGCGTGGCCTGCAGGCGCGCGCGCATGCGGTCGTTGAGCAGGCGGTACGGCATGTCGGCATGGCGTGGGCGCGACTGCACCTGCGGCAGCAGCTGCTGGTAATGCGCCACGCGCGCCTGCAGCGCATCACTCACGCCCACCCGCTCGGTGGACTGGCTGAGCAGGCTGGCCAGCTGCAGCAGTTCCTTCTGGTAGCGCCCGAGCACCGCCTGCCGCTGCGCATCCAGCGTGTTGCGGATGGTGGTCGCATCCACGTTCGGGTTGCCATCCATGTCGCCGCCTACCCACGTGCCGAAACGCAGCAGGCGCGGCAACGGCAGTTCTTCACCGTAGGTATCGCGCAGCGCCTGCTGCAGCGATTCGTACAGCACCGGAATCACCCGGTACAACACCTGCACCAGATAGAAGCCGACGTGCTCGCGCTCGTCATCCACGGTGGGCCGCACCGGCGAAGAATCGGTGGTCTGCCACGAAGCGGTCAGCGCCATGCGGAAGCGCGCCGCATCGGCCGCAGCTTCCCCCGGCGTGCGTTGGCCGTCGAGGTTGTCGACCAGGCTGGCCACCATCAGCTGCTCTTTTTCCAGCAGCGCGCGGCGCACCGCCTCGGTCGGGTGCGCGGTGAACACCGGTTCGATGTCGATGCGCGGGAGCCACTGCGCCAGTTCGTCCAGGCCCACGCCCTGCGCCTTCAGGTGCTGCAACGCGTCCTGCAGGCCATCGGGCTGCGCACCTGCGGTACCGGCGCGCTGGTAATCACGGCGGCGGCGGATGCGGTGCACGCGCTCGGCGATGTTGACCACCTGGAAGTACGTGCTGAACGCACGCACCATGGTTTCGGCCTGCTGCGGCGTACGCCCGGCCAGGCCATCGGCCAGCTCCGACAATGGAGCTTGATTCTCGCGGCGGGCGATGGCGCGGGTGCGCACGTCTTCGACGTCGTCGAGAAACGCGGCGGACACCTGTTCAACCAGCAGGTCACCGACCAGCGCGCCGAGCCGGCGCACGTCATCGCGAAGCGGAAGATCGGGAGAAGCAAACTCGATGCTGCTGCGGTACTCGTTCATCGGCGACGCACAGGCCTCGGTCAACGGATCCAGGCCCCAAGCCTAAACCAGAACGGGCGTCGTGCTGCGATGCAAAAATGGTTTCATCTGCACGCATCCATGACGGACGCAGCCGAGCATGGGCTCGGCTCTACAAGCGTCGTGGCGCGTGACACCGTGTAGCGCCCGAGCCCATGCTCGGGCGGCGGCGCAGCCGCACAGGCGGCCCCGTTGCGGGGGCCGCCGTCACACTAGTCAGCGCTTCTTCTTCGCCTTGCCCTGCTCGGCCGGGCCGATGGTCTGTTCCAGCCAGCGCTCGCTTTCGGCCAGCATGGTCATGATCGATTCGCGTGCGCGGTAGGCGTGCGATTCGTTGGGCAGCATCACCAGCCGCGCGGTGCCACCCAGGCCCTTCACCGCGGCGAACATGCGCTCGCTCTGGATCGGGAAGGTGCCAGAGTTGTTGTCGTCCACGCCGTGGATGAACAGGATCGGGTCCTTGATCTTGTCGGCATAATTGAACGGCGCCATCTTCTGGTAGACGTCCTGCGCCTGCCAGTAGTTGCGTTCCTCGGCCTGGAAACCGAACGGGGTGAGCGTGCGGTTGTAGGCACCGCTGCGCGCGATGCCGGCCTTGAACAGGCGGGTGTGCGCCAGCAGGTTGGCGGTCATGAACGCACCGTAGGAATGGCCACCGATGGCGATGTGCTCGCGATCGGTCACGCCACGACGCACCACTTCATCCACCGCGGCCTGCGCGTTGGCCACCAGCTGCTCGATGTAGGTGTCGTTCGGCTCCTTGTCGCCCTCACCGATGATCGGCATCGACGGGCTGGCCAGCACCACATAGCCCTTGGCCAGGAACGCCTGCGGGCCCCAGTAGCTGACCGCATTGAAGCGGTACGGCGAATCGGTCACCTGGCTGGCCGCCGCCGCGCTCTTGAACTCGCCCGGGTAGGCCCACATCAGCAGCGGCCGCGGGCCGTCGCGCTTCGGGTCGTAGCCCGGCGGCAGCAGCAGGGTCGCGGTCAGGTCGACGCCATCCTTGCGCTTGTAGCGGATCTGCTCCTTCTGCACGCCCTTCAGCTGCGGCAGCGGATGGGCGAAATGGGTCAGCGCGCGCGGTGCGGCACCGGCATCGGCCAGCGACTGCACGTAGAAGTTGGCCGGCTCATCCGGGCTTTCACGGCTCAGCAGCAGCGAGCTGCCCTGGTCGTCCAGCAGCGCCACTGGCGCGGCGTAGCTGGGCGCCTGCGAGTGGAACAGGCGGGTGGCCTTGCCCGTGGAGATGTCGAAGCGGTCCACGAACGGGCGGTCGCCCTCCGGCGATGCACCGGCACCGGCCAGGTACAGGCTGCTGCCATCGGCGGTGGTCTGCAGCAGCGAGCGCCCGCGGTCGTCGCTGGACAACAGCGGACGGCCCGGATCGGAATAGCGGTCCTGCGCGTCACGATCCCACAGCAGGCGCGGCTCGGCACCTGCATTGTCCGGGGCAATCAGCCAGGTCCTGGTCTTGCGCGTCTTCCACCACGACTCGGTCAGCAGGGCCAGGTCGCCACGGCCCCAGTTGATACCCACCAGACGGCTGCCGAGCTGGGCCAGGGTCACCGGCGGCTTGTCGAACGGCGCGGCCTGCATCAGCACCGCATCGCGCACCTTGGCCTCCCGGTTCGGATCACCACCGTCCTGTGCCTCGGCCCAGACCAGGGTGGCATCGGCATCACCCCGCCAGCTGATGTCGCGCACGCCGGTCACTTCGGCGTCGTTGCCGGTCGGCAGGCCTTCCACCAGCGGACGCACGGCCACGGTGTGCACCAGCTTGCCGCTGGCACGGTCGATCACTTCGATGCGGCGCGGGAAACTGCTCACCGGCACCACGTAGGAGTACGGCCGCTGCACCGGCTGGCGCAGCACGAAGCGGCCATCCGGCGACACTGCAAAGCCCATGAAGATGCCGGCCGCGCCGATCGCGCGGGTGCTGCCATCCAGGCTGACTTCCATCGGCTGGGTGGTGGCGTAGTAATCGAACTGGCGGGCGTCGGCCTCGTTCTTCAGCAGGTCCTGGTAGGTACGGATCGACACCACGCCGCCGCCCTGGCGGGTCTGCTGCACGGCCGGGCCGGTCGGAATGCCGTCGGCGGCCGGGGCCGCACCGAGGCTGGCAGGGCGGGTGAACACCACCAGGCCGCGGCTGTCCGGCAGCCACTGGTAGCCGCTGCCGATCACCGTGTTCAGGCCGGCAACCAGACGGCGGGCACTGCCACCGGCCACGTCCACCAGCCATAGTTCATTGGCGCCACTGGCGGCATCGACCTGGTTGAAGGCCAGCCACTTCTGGTCCGGCGACCACATCACACTGGCGATCGACAGCTTGGCCGGCAGGCCGCTGATCTGCCGTTCCTTGCCGTCGGCAACGTTCATCAGCCACAGCTTCTCGCCGAAGCTGAAGCGGCTGTCGGAGAACGTGCGCGGGTTGATACGCAGGCCGGCCAGCTTCAGTTCCGGCTGCGCCACCACCTGGATCGACGGCAGCGACGGCATCTGCATCATCGCGGCCACGTCGCGGCGTGGCGACAGGTACAACGAGGGCGCACGGGGCGCGTCCACCACCGCCTGCAGCGCGGCCGACGGCAGTTCGTAGCCGTTGACGCCCTGGGCCTGTGCGGCCACAGGCTGCGGCGCTGCCGCCCAGGCCAGCGGGGCCACCGCCAGCAGTCCCATCGACAGGACCAGGCCGGTCCAGCGCCGTGTGCGGCGCGCGTGCATGCTCATCGTTCCACCTGTGTGATGCGTGAAAACACCGACCTTAACAGTCTGTGCACGCGATCCCATCTGCCGATGGTTGGGTCGTTCCGATGTCATGCCGGGGCCGCGATATACTGGGCGTTCTCCCCTGCCGAGGGGCGCTGCGACCGGATCCCATGAGGCCCGGCCAGGCTCGGTAAGGTGGCTTTGTAACAACGGCGCCCGGCTAGATGCGAGCACCCGCTCGTCCACAACCGGAGCACACGAATGAACGCTGTTGCCAAGACCTTCTCCACCGAAGGTGATTACAAGATCCGCGATATCACGCTGGCCGACTGGGGCCGCAAGGAACTGGACATCGCCGAGCACGAAATGCCGGGCCTGATGTCGATCCGTCGCAAGCATGCCGCCAGCCTGCCGCTGAAGGGCGTGCGCGTGACCGGTTCGCTGCACATGACCATCCAGACCGCGGTGCTGATCGAGACCCTGAAGGACATCGGCGCCGACGTGCGCTGGGCCTCGTGCAACATCTTCTCGACCCAGGACCACGCTGCCGCGGCCATCGCCGCCACCGGCACCCCGGTGTTCGCGTGGAAGGGCGAGACCCTGGAAGAGTACTGGGACTGCACTCTGGACGCGCTGACCTTCACCCTGGCCGACGGCACCCTGACCGGCCCGGAGCTGGTGGTGGACGACGGCGGTGACGTGACCCTGCTGATCCACAAGGGCTACGAGCTGGAAAACGGCAGTGACTGGGTCAACACCGCCTCGTCCTCGCACGAAGAACAGGTCATCAAGAACCTGCTCAAGCGCGTCGCCAAGGAGCGCCCGGGTTACTGGGGCCGCGTGGTCAAGGACTGGAAGGGCGTCTCCGAGGAGACCACTACCGGCGTGCACCGCCTGTACCAGCTGGCCCAGGCCGGCACCCTGCTGATTCCGGCGATCAACGTCAACGACTCGGTCACCAAGAGCAAGTTCGACAACCTGTACGGCTGCCGCGAGTCGCTGGCCGATGGCCTGAAGCGCGCGATGGACGTGATGCTGGCCGGCAAGGTGGCCGTGGTCTGCGGCTACGGTGACGTGGGCAAGGGCTGCGCCGCCTCGCTGCGTGCCTATGGCGCGCGCGTGATCGTCACCGAGATTGACCCGATCTGCGCCCTGCAGGCGGCGATGGAAGGCTATGAGGTCAACACCATCGAATCGACCCTGGGCCGTGCCGACCTGTACGTCACCACCACCGGCAACAAGGACATCATCCGCATCGAGCACCTGAGCGCGATGAAGGACCAGGCTATCGTCTGCAACATCGGCCACTTCGACAACGAGATCCAGGTCGATGCGCTGGTGTCGTTCGCCGGCATCAAGCACGTCAACATCAAGCCGCAGGTGGACAAGTACATCTTCCCGAACGGCAACGCGATCTTCCTGCTGGCCGAAGGCCGCCTGGTGAACCTGGGCTGCGCCACCGGCCACCCGAGCTTCGTGATGTCCAACAGCTTCGCCAACCAGACCCTGGCACAGATCGACCTGTGGGCGAACAAGGACAGCTACGAGAAGAAGGTCTACCTGCTGCCGAAGAAGCTGGACGAAGAAGTGGCACGCTTGCACCTGGAAAAGATCGGCGTGAAGCTGACCACCCTGAGCCAGGAACAGGCTGACTACATCGGCGTGCCGGTGGAAGGCCCGTTCAAGCCGGACCACTACCGCTACTGATGACTGTGGGGTGCCGGCCAACGGCCCGCACTTCCGGTGCATGCGACACGGACGGGCGCCTTCGGGCGCCCGTTCAGCGTTTGCGCACGGCCGAACATCACGCGTCCACCAGAGTGGGGGCCAATAGCCTCGGTCAAGGCAGCACTCTCAGCGCGCGCTACGATGCCCCCATGACCCCGGCCATCAACCTGCTCAAGCGCGAGAAGATCGCCCACACCGTGCGCAGCTACGTGCACGACGCCCACGCCGAATCGTATGGCGGCGAAGCCGTCGACAAGCTCGGCCTCGATCCGGCCCAGGTGTTCAAGACCCTGCTGGCCAGCACCGAGGCACACGAACTGCTGGTGGCGATCGTGCCGGTGGCCGGCCAGCTGGACTTGAAGGCATTGGCCGAAGCGGCCGGCTGCAAGAAGTGCGAGATGGCCGCCGCCGACGCCGCACAGCGCGCGACGGGTTACCTGGTCGGTGGCATCAGCCCGCTCGGGCAGAAGAAGCGCCTGCGCACCTTCCTGGACGCCAGCGCGCAGGCATTGCCCGCGCTGCATGTCAGCGCCGGTCGCCGCGGCCTGGAAGTGGAACTGGCGCCGGCTGACCTGCTGCGCCTCACCGCCGGCCACTACGCTGCCATCGGCAAGTCACGCTGATGCGCTGGCCGTGGTCTGCAGCGCCGATTCCCCGGCTCGACGATGCACAGGCCGATGTGCTGCTGCAGGGCCTGTTGTCGCGCGACGCAACGCGCATCACCGATGCCGCACGCACCGTCGCCCGATTGTTCACTCCCGCATCCCTGGAGGCGTTGAGCGCGCATGTGGATACGATTGAACGCAGCTGCCAGGGCGTCGCCCTTGGCGGCATGCTGATCAGCAACCAGGCTCACCTCAAGGCGGCCCTGCAACGGCTGCGCTACTGGCAGGCGCGCGAAGGCTGCCTGTGTGCGCTCTACCCTTCCTATGTGTTCTTCAGCCCCGAGCCGCTGCTGGAACAAGGTCACGTGCAGCTGCGTGCACGGGGCGAAGCGGAGGATGGCTGGGGCGAATGCTACCGGCTGACGTGCACCTGCTGCGCGCGGCAATGGAGCGCGACCGAGCGCGAGTACCACTACCGCTGGTGGGAGTGGAAGGCCGAGCCCGCCCTGCAGATGCCCTAGTTGAGCTTGAACGTGACCGTTCCGCGTATCAGGCTCATGTCTGGCGCCTTGCCCGCCGCTTCACGCTCATAACGCCAGTCGCGCGCGTGCTTGAGCGCCGCCGCATCGAGCAGTGGGTACCCACTGGACCGGGACAGGATGATCGCCTGGGTCTTGCCTTGTGCATCCAGCAGCAGCATCAGCTCGACACCGCCCTGCTGGGCTTCGCGCATGGCGGCCGCGGGATACGCCGGGACCGACGAGAGCCGCCGCTGGTGCCAGCCTCCTTCCCGGGCAATCAACGGCGTGCTGGAAGAGAGCGGGCAACGGGCAGGCATCTGCAGGTCGAAGCCCGCAGCCCCTTGCGAAGGCCGGGTGGTGGCTGGCCCACCACAGGCAATCGCCGACACGCTCTGGAGCAACGACTGCTGACGCGAAAGCGCTGCTGCGTCATCCGCTTCCACATGGAACGTGCAACGCCCCGAGGTTGCCTGCGCGTGCAGTGACCCCACGCCCGCGTCGCGGATCAGCGTCACGTCGGACAGGGCCCCACAGGCAGCGCCTGCATCGTACTTTGCTGCCGGGCTTTCACTTGCGGCCAGCAGGCCTGCGGCGACCCATGCAAACGGCATCCAGCTGCGAACATTCATCCCTGTGCTCCCTGCGTTGATTCACCGCCATGGTAGCGCTCCACTGCCGTCACCCTGTTCACATGCCGGCTGTCCGGCCACAGCGTGGGCTCAGGGCCGCCAGTTGGCGTTGTTCTCCCAGAACTCCACCGAGCGCCGGTAGGCCTCCCGGTCCAGCGGTACACCGGAACCGCCCTCCTCCACGCCCAGCGCATTGCGCATCATCGTGATCGGCGCCATCGGCACCTCTTCCGGTTCGGCGGTGTAGATGCAGCCGACGATGCCCCAGTCGGCCTCGATCGGTGAACCTTCCTTCGCCAGCTGCCCGGCGCTGTACAGGATCACCACCAGGTAGTTCGCGCGCGGGGACTCCACACCCTCGAACCAGCGCACCAGTACCGGCAGTTCCTCACGGTTGCGCGCTTCGTAGCCGCTGCGCAGCAGATGGCGGTTGGCCTCGGTGACCGGCACCGTCAGGCAGCGCGTGCTGGTCCAGTTCTCATAGACGAACAACTTGCAGAACGGGGCGTAGCCGTCGAGCACCTTCAGCGGCGCATGCGCGTTGAGGTGTGCCTCGAACTGCTCGGCAGTGCAGTCCTGGATGGTGTTGCCGCGCGGCACGCGCGGAAACAGACGGGGACGGGCGAAATCGGTGAGGACGATGGACATGGCAGGGCGTGATCAGGGGTTACACCGCACAGGGTAACCGCCCCGGAGGCAGGCCGGGCCGGATGCCGATGGTCACTGGCGCCCGTGTCCGGATTGCAGCACCCTGCGGGCGCCCTATTACAAGGATTGCCGGCTCATGGATGCAGCACGCGCGTTGCCCCGTTCCGCCCGCCGTCGGCGATGGCCGATCGTCCTGGCCACCCTCCTGCTGGCGCCGCCATTGCTGTTCGCCGCCGCTCTGCTCTGGCCACTGTCGGCACCGCCGTTGCCCGAGCCGGGCAACAGCCGCGTGATCGTCAATGCGCGGGTGGTGGACGTGGCGCGCGGCCAGGTCAGCGAACCCACCACGGTAACGGTGCGCAACGGCACCATCACCGCCATTGGTGAAGATCCGCAGGACACGCGGCTTCCTGTGCTGGATGCCGATGGCCGGTGGCTGCTGCCCGGTTTCTGGGACATGCACACCCATGCACTGCAGCTGTCACCGCAGCTGCAGTTCCCGTTGATGCTGGCCAACGGCATCACCGGCACCCGCGACATGATGGACTGCCCACAGGCTACCGACCCGCTGATCGCCTGCGTGGCTGACAAGCGCCGCTGGACTGCACAGGCCATCACAGGGCAACAGGTCACACCCCGCTTCGTGCAGATCGCCAGCTTCTATTTCGAGGATCCATCACTCTCGCCAGAGGCAGCCGCATTGCGGGCGCACGCGTACAGCGCCCGTGGCGTCGACGCGTTGAAGGTCTACAACAAGCTGCGTGCGGATACCTACCAGCGGCTGGCCACCGAGGCACGGCAGCTGCACCGTCCACTGGTCGGCCACCTGCCCAGGGCTGTGCCTCTGGAAGACGCGGTGCAGGCAGGCCAGCGAAGCTTCGAACACGCCCATCTGTTCGTGCGCCACTGCTTCGACAACGCGGTGGCATGGCGCGGTGGCGCGCTTGACGGCGAAGACCCGACCGGACTGGCCGAACGCATGGTGGCCAGCTATCAGCCCGCGCTCTGCAGCAAAGCGTTCGGTTTGATGCAGGCCAGTGCTGCAGCATTCGTGCCAACGCATGTCACCCGCGAAGAAGATGCACGTGCACGCGACCCCGCCTTCGTCAACGATCCGCGCTTGGCCTATCTGGACCCGCTCTCACGCTGGGCGTGGCGTGATGACCTGCAGGCCACCGTGGCGCGCTATCCCGGCCGACGCGGCGAAGACGCACTGAAGACCTACTTCGAGCATGGGTTGGCACTGACCGGTGCGGCGCATCGTGCCGGCGTCACCGTGCTGGTCGGCACCGATACCGGATTGGGCGGCTTCCGCTACCACGATGAACTGCAGTGGCTGCGGCACGCCGGCCTGAGCCAGGCCGACGTGCTGCGTGCAGCCACGCTGCAGGCCGCGCGTCATCTGCAGTTGCAGGCATCGCATGGCAGCGTCGAAGTCGGCAAAGCCGCAGACCTGGTGCTGCTTGATGGCAACCCGCTGCACGACACCGCCAATACCCGTCGCGTGCATGCGGTACTGCTGGCCGGCCACCTCTATGACCGCCCGCGGCTGGATGCGCTGCTGGCCTATGCGCGCGGGCAGGCACGCTCACCCGCCGTAATGGCACGCCTGCTGTGGGGCTTCATCACCAGCCCGGTCAGTGCCGATCTGTAGCCGCCCCTACAACGCCATCCGTTCACGCAGTTCACGCGCCTGCCGGCGCGACACCTCCACCTCGCTGCCGTCATCCAGCGTCAGGTCGTAACCATCGCCGATGCTGGGCGTCACGCCGCGGATGCGGCGCAGGTTGACCAGGGTATTGCGGTTGGCACGGAAGAACAGATCCGGCGGCAGGCGTGTTTCCAGTGCGCTCAGGCTGCGGGTCAGCAAGGCGTTCTGGTCGCGGAACCACAACCGGGTGTAGTTGCCATCCACCACCAGCCGGCGGATCTCGGAGACCGCCACGAACCAGCAGCGTTCGCCCTCGCGCACGAACACCTGGTCCTGCGCGCCCAGCGTGCCACGCATCTCTGGCGCTTCGGCTGAAGCCACTTCGCGCTGGCGTGCCCGCTCCAGCGCCTCCAGCAACCGGGGCGCTTCCACCGGCTTCATCAGATAGTCCAGCGCGTTGGCCTGGAATGCGCGCACCGCGTAGGTGTCGTAGGCAGTAACGAAGACCACCGCCGGCACCGTCTCCAGGCCGTCCAGCACATCGAACCCACTGCCGGAAGGCATCTGCACGTCTAGCAGCACCAGGTCCGGCGCCAGCGTGGCGATCGCCTCGCGCGCGGCAGGCACATCGTCGGCCTCACCCACGCACTGCACCCAGGGCAGCGCCGACAACAGCGTGCGCAGCTCCTGCCGCGCCAGCCGCGCATCATCAACGATCAACACACGCAGCGTGGCACTCATTGTGGAATCTCCAGCAGGGCCTGCATGCGGTCGCCGACCGGTTGCAGGGTGAAACGGCCGCGCGAACCGAGCTGCGCACGCAGGTAGGCCAGGCCGACGCCATGCCCGTCGGCAGACTCGCTGGCGCTGCCCAGCGGGTTGTCCACCTGCAGTCGCAATACATCGCCGTCCAGCGTGGCCTGGATCTGTACCTCGCCACCACCGGGGCGGCTGGCAATACCGTGCTTGATCGCATTCTCCACCAGCAGCTGCAGCGCCATCGCCGGCAACTGCGCCTGCAGGGCGTCAGCATCGATGCGCCGAGCTACCTGCAGGCGCTGCTCGAAGTGGATGGCCTCGATCGCCAGATAGTCGTCCACCACCGCCAGTTCTTCGGCCAGCGTGACCTGCTCACTGCGGTTGTGCGCCAGCGCCTGGCGCAGTGTGCGCGACAGGCGGGTGACCATGTCACGCGCACGCTCGGGATCTTCCAGGATCAGCGCGCGCAGGTTGTTCAGCGCATTGAACATGAAGTGCGGGTTGAGCCGTGCGCGCAGTGCATCGCGCTCCAGTGCGCTGCGTTCGGCTTCGGCTCGCAGCCGGGCCAGTTCACTGTGGCGCGCCCGGCGCAGACCGTGCAGGCCGGCCCACAGGCCGGTCCACATCAGCAGGAACAGCGCGGTGTTCATCCAGTACACCAGCAGCGAAGACCATCGGTAATCCGCGTGGCCACCGGGCAGCTGCACCCAGCCCAGTGCCAGCGCCGGCAGCAGCAGCGCCGCCGTCATCGCCTGTGCGACGCTGGCACCGGCCACCACACCGGCGGCCAGTTTCAACACCAGGCTGCCCAGGCTCCCCTCCCACCAGCGCTGGCGCAGCGCCACCGCGCGCAGCATGCCACTGCACAGCCACAGGCAGGCGGCCACGCTGACGGTGATCAACACGATGCCACTGAACACCACGCCGCCGCCGATCCGCATCCCCGCCCATAGCCCGTACATCGCATAACCCGCCCATGCCAGTGCATTGAGCGTCCAGAAGCGGCGGGATGAGGTAGTGGCGTCCATGCGGGCTCTCGGCGAGGACAAGGGTCAGGGGTGCGCGGCGAGGAAACGCTGCACCTGCTCCTGCAGCCAGCGCGGATCATCCCACATCAGGAAGTGGAACCCCTGCGCGCTCATCGCGATCTGCACGCCCTGAAGCTTCGCGTACTGGGCCTGGAACACCGCGCGCGTGCTGGCCTCGGTGCCGCCCATCGGCTGGTAACCGGCCCAGCTGCCCAGCACCAGCGTCGGTGCGCTGATCGAGGCGATGCTGTCGCGCAGGTCGGTGGTCATCACCGCATGCATGGCATCGGCGGTGGTCTGGCGGTCACTGCCTTCGCCCCAGCGGCCCAGCTCGGCCTGGCGCTGCGGATCACGGGTCATGCCCGGAAGGCCCGCCTTCAACTGCGCCTGCCATTGCGCGGCGTCGGCAGCGAGCATGCCCTTGCGCAGCTGGTCGGCCATCGGCCGCACGCTGTCTGCGGTGGCCTTCGGGTCACGCGCGGCTGGCAGGAACGGCAGTGCATCGACCACCACCAGGGCGCTGACCGCCGCCTGCTCGGCCTGCGCCATCTGCAGGCCCAGCAGGCCACCCAGGCTGTGTCCGATCACCACCACCGGGCCCAGGTGCCGGTCATGCAGGTAGGCCAGCAGCTGCCCGCGCATGGCCGGCAGGAAGTCGGCCGGGCGCGGATCAGCGGCTGCGGCGCCGGCAAAGCCGGGCAGCTGCACCAGATGGCACTGCACGTCCTTCAGCGCCAGGCAGGTCTCGCGCCAGACCTCGGCGCTGCTGTTGAGACCGGGGATCATCAGCAGCGGACGGCCCTTGCCGACCACCTCGACCTGCACCTTGCCGGTGCCTGTGGCGGCCGCCGCATGGGCCGGACCGGAGCCAAGCACGGCCATCGCCATGCCGATCATCGCCAGCCGGGCCAAGGCCTTCATTGCGTACCACAGTGCCAGGAAGATCTTCATCGTCTGCTCCTTCGTCGGGTGGGTGGTGCCGGATGGGAACAGCGTGCCGCCGGGCCAGTGCCCCCGGTTACGATTTCGGAGCAACGGCCGGACACCTGGGCGAACGGTCACGTGCCACGGATGGCCTGCCCTCACGCAGCCGTCAAACATCTATCTTGATGAAGCGATATACTGACCCGCACCCGCCGCCACCGCCCGTGTCATGACTGCCATCAGCTTCGAGTTCTATCCGCCCAAGACCGACGAACAGCGCAGCCAGCTGGACCGCGCCGCGGCCAAGCTGAAGGACTACGGTCCCGAGTACGTGTCGTGTACCTTCGGCGCCGGTGGCTCGACCCTGAGCTATACCTCCGAAACCGTGCGCCATCTCAACCAGCACCACGGTTTCGATGCCGCGCCGCACCTGTCGTGCGTGGGCGGCACCCGCCAGGAAATCCGCGAGCTGCTCAAGCTGTACCGCGCCATCGGCTGCCGCCGCCTGGTCGCGCTGCGCGGCGACCTGCCGTCGGGCATGGGCTTTCCCGGCGACATGCGCTATGCCGCCGAACTGATCGACTTCATCCGCGCCGAGCACGGCAATGCGTTCCATATCGAAGTAGGCGCGTACCCAGAAACGCATCCGCAGGCCTCCGACGCACTGGCCGACCTGAAGCACTTCAAGGCCAAGATCGATGCCGGTGCCGATGCGGCGATCACCCAGTACTTCTTCAACCCGGACGCGTACTTCCATTTCGTCGACGAAGTACGGCGGCTGGGCGTGCAGATACCGATCACCCCCGGCATCATGCCGATTGCCAACTTCAGCCAGCTGCGTCGCTTCTCCGAACAATGTGGTGCGGAGATTCCGCGTTGGATCAGCCGCAAGATGCAGGCCTATGGCGATGACGCGGAGTCAGTGCGTGCATTCGGCACTGAAGTGGTGGCCCGGCTGTGCCAGCGCCTGATCGAGGGCGGCGCACCCGGCCTGCACTTCTACACCCTGAACCTGGCCAAGCCGACCACCTCGGTGCTGAAGCTGCTGCAGGGCTGAGAGCACGACGCGCAAGCGTGATCGGCGCTACCCTGCAGGAATGATCCGGCTTTCCTTCCTGCTGTTGCTGCTGCCGCTGTGCGTGCTGTCGAGCGTCGCCCAGGCGCAGTCCACGCGCCTGAACCGCTGTACCGATGCCCAGGGCCAGAGCGTGTATACCGACCGTCCCTGCGACAGCCTGGGTGCGCAGTCGCGGCTGCCGCCGCCTGCGCCCGCCGGCAACACCCTGCAGCGCGACACCCTGGGGGCACGCTGCCCGCGGCGACTGAGCGAACTGGTGGATGCGCTGCGTACTGGCATCCTCAGCAACGATGTGAACCGGCTGTCCTCGCTGTACCTGTGGGGCGCGGTCTCTGATGCGGGTGCGCAGCGCATCCTCGGCCAACTGGAATCGTTGGCGCGGCGGCCATTGGTGGACGTGGTGCCGGTGTATCCCTCGCAGGCGCTGCCGCAATCGCAGGATGAGGGCCAGAGCCCGGCTGCGCAGGGATCCGACTCTGTGGCCTCTGTGGCGCGGCATCCGATCGGCCTGCGCCTGGAACAGACCTTGCCCGGCAGCGTGTCGCGCGCTTCGACGGTGCTGGGGTTGCGACGGCAGTACGGGTGTTTCTGGATTACGTTGTGATCGGGAGGGTCAGAGCCCCGCGTTGCGATGATCCGACCCTGACATCACGCCGGCCACAGCGCGCGAATGGCGGCGATGCCCTGCCCACCATGGCGACGCGCCTCACTGATGTGGCCACTGCCCATGCCACCCAGCGCGTAGATCGGCAGTGACACCTGCGCACGCAGCTCGGCGAAGGCATCCCAGCCCAGCGGCACGGCATCGGGATGGCTGGCCGTGGCCTGCACCGGACCCAGCACGGCGAAGTCGCAGCCCAACTGCTGTGCGGCCTGCAGCTGCTGCAGGTCATGGCAGGACGCGGCCACCAGCTGGCCTTCGGGCAGCGGACGCTGCGACAGCTCCAGCAGCTGTTCGCTGCCCAGATGCACGCCCACGCCCAGTGCGCGTGCCAGCTCGATATCGCGGTTGAGCAGCCACTGCACGCCGCTGCGACGATGCGCGCGCAGGGCCTGCTCGACCATCGCCTGGCGCTGCGGATGCGCCGTCGGCAAGCGCAGCTGGATGCGCTGCTGGCCCGCGGCCACCGCGCGCTGCAGCTGTTCGTGCCAATGCTGCATGCCGCCCTCATCATCGGCCGGCGCCGGGGTGATCAGGTAGCTGTCGGGCTGGCGCAGGGCGGCCACCACCGGCAGGTCGGCCGGCGGCATTGAATAGCGGCCCAGCTTGTCCGGCGCCACCCAGGTGATCGCCTGCCCTTCACGGCCGCGGGGGGTTCCCTTCCAGCTGCGCACGTGGCGCACTTCCAGGGTCAGGTGCTTGTCCGGATAGCGCTGCGGCACGTCCATCAGCCACTCGCCGACATCGGCCTCGATGCCCAGTTCCTCGCGCAGCTCGCGCACCAGGGCCTGCTCGGAGGTCTCGCCGGATTCGCGCTTGCCGCCGGGGAATTCCCACAGGCCAGCCATGTCGCGGTTCTCGGTACGGCGGTTGAGCAGCACGCGGCCACGGGCGTCGGTGATGACGGCGGCCACAACGTGGATCGATCGGGTGGGGGAAGGCATGGAGGAAGCATGCCCAGAACAGGGCGGCCCGTGCAATCTCGGATCCGGCCGGATCAGCCCTGCGAAACAGCCGCCATAAAAGAAGAACCCCGCTTTCGCGGGGCTCTTCGGGGTCAGCTCAGCTGGCCGTGGCAGTGCTTGTACTTCTTGCCACTGCCGCACGGGCAAGGATCGTTGCGGCCGATCTTCGGCTCGTCGCGCTGCACCTGTGCGTTGCCCTGCTGGGCAGCCTGCACCTGCGCGGCTTCCTCGTCGGCGCTGTAGCCGCCCACGTCCTGGTGCTGGAACTGCGACTGGCTCAGGCGGGCTTCGGCCTGCTGGCGTTCGGCCGCTTCCAGCGCCTGCACTTCCTCGTCGCTGCGGATGCGCACGCGCGACAGCAGGGTCACCACTTCGCGCTTGACGTTCTCCAGCATGTCCGAGAACAGTTCGAAGGCTTCCTTCTTGTACTCCTGCTTCGGCTGCTTCTGCGCGTAACCACGCAGGTAGATGCCCTGGCGCAGGTAATCCATGCGGGCCAGGTGCTCCTTCCAGCTCTGGTCCAGCACGGTCAGCATCACGTGCTTCTCCAGCGCGCGCATGGTCTCTTCGCCCACGCCAGCTTCCTTCTCGGCGAAGTGCTGGTTGACGCGCTCCTGCACCTTGGCGGCGATGGCTTCGGCGTCCAGCTCTTCGTGCGACTTGACCAGGTCGGTCAGCGACATCTGCAGGCCGAAGTCCGACTCCAGGGTCGCTTCCAGGCCACGCAGGTCCCACTGCTCGTCGATCGAGTTCGGCGGCACGAAGCGGGCCACCACGTCGAAGATCACGTCGTCGCGGATGCCGTCGACGTTGTCCTTCACCGACTCGGCGTCCAGCAGCTCGTCGCGCTGGGCGTAGATCACCTTGCGCTGGTCGTTGTTGACGTCGTCGAAGTCCAGCAGGTTCTTGCGGATGTCGAAGTTGTGGGCCTCGACCTTGCGCTGCGCCTTCTCGATCTGGCGGCTGACCAGGCGGTCCTCGATGACGTCATCTTCCTTCATGCCCATCATGCGCATGGCCTTCTGCACCCAGTCGGAGGCGAAGATGCGCATCAGGTTGTCTTCCAGCGACAGGTAGAAGCGGGACGAACCCGGGTCACCCTGGCGGCCCGAACGGCCACGCAGCTGGTTGTCGATACGGCGCGATTCATGGCGTTCGGTACCGACGATGTGCAGGCCGCCGGCAGCCTTGACGGCCTCGTGGCGCTTCTGCCATTCGGCCTTGACCGCGGCCTTCTGCTCGTCGGTGGCACCTTCGCCCAGCTCGTGGATTTCCGCTTCCAGCGAACCGCCCAGCACGATGTCGGTACCACGGCCGGCCATGTTGGTGGCAATGGTCACGGCCGCCGGACGGCCGGCATTGGCGACGATGGTCGCTTCGCGGTCATGCTGCTTGGCGTTTAGCACTTCGTGCTTCACGCCCGCCTTGCGCAGGTGCTCGGACAGCATTTCCGAGGTTTCGATCGAGGTGGTACCCACCAGCACCGGCTGGCCGCGCTTGGCGCACTCTTCGATGTCGGCCAGCACCGCATTGAACTTGCCCTTGCGGTTGAGGAACACCTGGTCCGGGCTGTCCTTGCGGATGGTCGGGCGGTTGGTCGGAATCACCACCACTTCCAGGCCGTAAATGCTCTGGAACTCGAAGGCTTCGGTATCGGCCGTACCGGTCATGCCGGACAGCTTCTTGTACATGCGGAACAGGTTCTGGAAGGTGATGCTCGCCAGCGTCTGGTTCTCGCGCTGGACCGGCACGCCTTCCTTCGCTTCCACCGCCTGGTGCAGGCCATCGGACCAGCGACGGCCGGACAGGGTGCGGCCGGTGAACTCATCGACGATGACCACTTCGCCATCGCGCACGATGTAGTCCACGTCACGCTGGTAGATCGCGTGCGCGCGCAGTGCGGCGTTGAGGTGGTGGACCACGGTCAGGTTCTGCGGCGCGTACAGGCCTTCGGTCTCGCCGTCGAGGATGCCGGCCTCGACCAGCAGCTGCTCGGCGTGCTCCATGCCCGCTTCTGACAGGTGCACCTGCTTGCCCTTCTCGTCGACCCAGAAGTCGCCTTCGCCGTCTTCCACTTCCTGCTTGACCAGGTTCGGCACGACGCGGTTGACGCGGATGTACAGCTCCGGGGAATCATCGGCCGGGCCGGAGATGATCAGCGGGGTACGCGCTTCGTCGATCAGGATGGAGTCGACTTCGTCGACGATGGCGTAGTGCAGGCCGCGCTGGTAGCGGTCGGCCTTGGACAGCGCCATGTTGTCGCGCAGGTAGTCGAAACCGAATTCGTTGTTGGTGCCGTAGGTGATGTCCGAGGCGTAGGCTTCGCGCTTGTCGCTGTGCGGCATGCCCGGGTAGACCACGCCCACGCTCAGGCCCAGCCAGTTGTACAGCTTGCCCATCTGCGCGGCGTCACGGCGCGCCAGGTAGTCGTTCACGGTGACCACGTGCACGCCCTTGCCTTCCAGCGCGTTGAGGTACACCGGCAGGGTCGCCACCAGGGTCTTGCCTTCACCGGTGCGCATTTCTGCGATCTTGCCCAGGTGAAGCACCATGCCGCCGATCAGCTGCACGTCGTAGTGGCGCATGCCCAGCACGCGGCGACCGGCCTCGCGGCAGACCGCGAACGCTTCCGGCAGCACCTTGTCCAGGGCTTCACCATTGGCAATGCGCTGCTTGAACTCCGGCGTCTTGGCCTGAAGCTGCTCGTCGGAAAGCTTCTCGATCTCCGGTTCCAGCGCATTGATCTTGGCGACGATGCGGTTGAGCTGGCGCAGCTGTCGTTCGTTACGACTGCCAAATACGCGGGTAAGCAGGCTGTTGATCATTGAAGGAACCGGGTTGGATGGACACGACGCCCGGCCTCCCCCTTGGGATCCGTCCGCCGCAAACGAAACAGGGCGCCTGGCGCCCTGTCGATGGCAACACCCATTGTAGCTTGGGACGGCCGTGAGGGGTTTCAACCCTTTGCGGTCGTCCAGGCGGCCGGGACCAGGGTCCTGGCGGCCGCGCTTCGCGCTCGCGGGGCATGGCCCCGCGCTACCGCCGGGATCCGACGGCGTGCCGGTAGCGCCGGGCCATGCCCGGCGTTGGGTTCAACCGCGGCTGATGCGGCCAACCGGCGTATTGCCGCCGTCGCCAAGGAACTTGCGCGGGTTGACCACGTTGCCGTTCTCCCACACCTCGAAGTGCACGTGGGCGCCGGTCGAACGACCGGTGGAACCGGCCTTGGCCACTTCCTGCCCGGCACGGACCAGGTCGCCGACCTTCACCACCAGGCGCGAATTGTGCGCGTAGCGGGTGACGTAGCCGTTACCGTGGTCGACGTCGACCACGTTGCCGTAGCCGCCCTTGACGCCGGCGAAGCTGACCACGCCTTCGGCCACGGCCATCACCGGGTCACCGACCTTGGCGTGGAAGTCCATGCCCTTGTGGGTGGCGGCACCGCGGCCGAACGGGTCGGCACGGGTGCCGAAACCGGAGGTCACATAGCTGTTGCGGATCGGCATGCGCGAGGGCACGGCGTTCTGCTGCAGCTGGTGGTCGAACATCAGCGATTCCATCACCGACAACTGGCGGCCTGAAGCAGCGAAGCGCTGCTCCAGCACCTGTAAGTCGGCGTTGACGTCCTTGACCGGGATGTCGCTGGTCGGGCCGCCGGCGTCACCGTCACCGAGGCCGGGGGTCTCGTTGAAGTCGAACTCGCCGTCTTCCAGCTTGCCCATCTGGGTCAGCCGTTCGCCGAGGGCGTTGAGGCGTGTGGCCTGGGCCTGCAGCTCGCCGAGGCGGGCCGCCAGCGCGTTGACCTGGGTCTGCGCATCGCGCTTGACCTTGGCCAGCTCCGCATCCTGGCGCTCGACCTTGGCCTGCAGGCGGGAGTCATTCAGCGCGCTGGCGCCAATGCCACCGGCAAGGCCGATAATGCAGCCTACCCCGAGCACGCTGCCCAGCAGGGCGCGGGGGCGGTCCTCGAAATAGAACCGCAAACGCGCGATGGGCGACGATTTGGCCTGTCCTTCACGCGTTTTGATTACGATCTTTTTGAATGCCATCAGTGAGTTTTCATGTCTGAGCCGAAATCCAGCGTTCGCCCCGCGTCAGTGCCGAAGCCGGCGCTGGATGCGGTGATGGCGGACAAAAGCGGGAACCCGCTGCGGCGTGCCTTGTGGCTCGACGCGCTGGACCGTCAGTTGCGCCCCCAGTTGCCGCCACCTCTGCGCAGCCGTTGCCGGCTGGCCAATGTGGACGGGGAACACCTCGTTTTTCTCGTCGAGTCCCCGGTCTGGCATGCCAAGTTGCGGCTTGCCGAAGCCCAGTTGCTCGACGCGGCCCGTTCCATCGGGCTGAAGGCCACCAAGGTGACCATCAAGACTGCGTCTCCCACTCCCACGCGCTCCCCAGCGCTCGACAACCGGAATGGACCCCACGCAGTTTCAGCCGCCACGCACAAAGGGCTACGCGACGCCTTGGCTTGCCTGCAGGACGTTCCTTCGAAGCCGAAGAAGCGGTCCTGACGACAACGGAGCATCCGGCTCCGCTCCCCGTCGCACGTGTCACCACGGCGTGAAACATTTCGGGGGCCGGGTCGCATCCTAGCTGCCATCCGGGGGCCTGTCGTTAGATTGTTGTTAAAACTACGTTAAATTCAGGCTTCCGATCCAACAGGTTCACAAAACCGTGACCTCGAACCGGCCTTGATGCGCGTCAAGCATGCTGAATGCGACGAAGATACCTGAAACGACAACGCCGCCCTGGAAGGCGGCGTTTTTGTCTTTCAATTCAACAACCTGCAGAAATCAGGCGTAGGCCGGAGTGGCATATTCGACCGGATCCGGCGTGGCCGGCGAGTCGAAGCTGACCCATTCCCAGGCGGTGGCATCGGCCATCAGCGCGCGCACCAGCTTGTTGTTGAGCGCGTGACCCGACTTGAAGCCCTCGTAGGCACCCAGCACCTGGCCACCGGCCAGATAAAGGTCGCCGATCGCGTCGAGGATCTTGTGGCGCACGAATTCGTCGGCGTAGCGCAGGCCGTCTTCGTTGAGCACGCGGAACTCGTCCAGCACGATGGCGTTGTCCATCGAACCGCCCAGGCCCAGGTTGCGCTCGCGCATGTATTCCAGGTCGCGCATGAAGCCGAAGGTGCGCGCGCGGGAGATTTCCTTGGTGTAGGCCAGCGTCGAGAACTCGATTTCCTGGCGCGACTGCTTGGCCGGGATCATCGGGTGGTCGAACTGGATGGTGAAGCCCAGCTTGTAGCCCTCGTACGGGCTGAAGCGGGCCACCTTGTCGCCCTCGGTCACTTCCACGGTCTTCAGCACGCGGATGAAGCGCTTGGGCGCATCCTGTTCCACGATGCCCGCCGACTGCAGCAGGAACACGAAGGGGCCGGCCGAACCGTCCATGATCGGCAGCTCGGCCGAGGACAGTTCGACGATGATGTTGTCCACACCCAGGCCGGCCAGCGCCGACATCAGGTGTTCGACGGTCTGGATCTTGGCGTCGTTGCAGGTCAGGCCGGTGCACAGGGTCACTTCGGTGACCAGCTCGGCCTTGGCCGGCACTTCCACCACCGGGTCCAGGTCCACGCGGCGGAACACGATGCCATGGTTGACCGGTGCCGGGCGCAGGGTCATGTAGACCTTGTCACCGCTGTGCAGGCCAACGCCGGTGGCGCGGATCGTGTTCTTGAGGGTGCGTTGCTGGATCATGGGGGATGGACCGGAAGTGACACATTAGATTAACACGCAAGGTCCCCTACCCCGGCTGAAAGCAGGCAGGACGCACCGGCGCGCCAATGGGACGCACATGAAGCAGGGCGGCCGGGCCCATCCTGGCCCGGCGCCCGCATTTTCAGGACATGGTGGCGCAACCCGGGGAGGACAACCCCGGGCCGCCCCGCTTAGTCCGCCTGGCGGCGCAGGAACGCCGGGATGTCCAGGTAGTCGTTCGGCAGTTCCGCCGCAGCCGGTGCCGAAGCCGCCGGGGCCGACGGGGCCGAAGCCGCTGCGGTATCGCTGCTGGCACGACGCAGGCCCAGGCCCATGCCACCGACGGCCTTGGACACAGCGTCGCCGCCGTTGTCGAAGTCACCGAATTCCGGCTGGCCGGTGGTGGCATTGCGGACCAGCTTGATCGGCGCACGCTCGCCCGGACGCTGGGTCTTGCTGGCCGACACGCGGTTCAGGCCGGTAGCGACCACGGTCACGCGCACTTCGTCCTGCATGTCCGGATCCAGCACGGTACCGACCACCACGGTGGCGTCTTCGGAAGCGAAGCCATCGATGGTGCGGCCGATCTCGTCGAACTCGGCCATGGTGAAGTCCGCACCGGCGGTGATGTTGACCAGGATGCCGTTGGCACCGGCCAGGTTCACATCGTCCAGCAGCGGGTTCTGGATCGCGGCTTCGGCAGCGGCCTGAGCGCGGTCATCACCACGGGCGGTGCCGGTACCCATCATCGCCAGGCCCATTTCGGACATGACGGTGCGCACGTCGGCGAAGTCGACGTTGATCAGGCCCGGACGCACGATCAGGTCGGCGATGCCCTGCACGGCGCCCTGCAGCACGTCGTTGGCGGCACGGAAGGCCTGGATCATGGTCGCGTTGCGGCCCAGCACGGTGATCAGCTTCTCGTTCGGGATGGTGATCAGCGAGTCGCAGTGCTGGCTCAGTTCCTCGATGCCCTTCAGTGCCACCTGCATGCGGCGACGGCCTTCGAACGGGAACGGCTTGGTGACCACGGCCACGGTCAGGATGCCCATTTCCTTGGCCAGCTGCGCCACCACCGGTGCCGCGCCGGTGCCGGTGCCACCGCCCATGCCGGCGGTGATGAAGACCATGTCCGCACCCTGCAGCGCGTCCATGATGCGCTCACGGTCTTCCAGCGCGGCCTGGCGGCCGACTTCCGGATTCGCGCCTGCGCCCAGGCCCTTGGTCACGTTGGTACCCAGCTGCAGCTGCAGCTTGGCACCACAATTCTTGATGGCCTGCGAGTCGGTGTTGGCGGTGATGAATTCCACGCCATCCACCGCCGAGTTGACCATGTGCGCCACGGCATTGCCGCCGCCGCCGCCCACGCCAACCACCTTGATCACCGCATTGGGTGCCATCTTTTCGATCAGTTCAAAATGCGCCATGTCCGTGTCCTCGTTGTATCCGCTTTGGCTGGCATGGGCATTCGGGCGTCCTGCCGTCCTGCTGCATGCCGACGTTGCGGCTGTGTGGGTTGTGTGTTGCCGGTGTTGCCTTGTGATGCGGGTACTGCGGGTGTTGCGCCTGGGCGATGCCCAGGTTTGCGGATTCCGCGTCAGAACTCGCCGCGGAACCAGGTCTTGAGTTTCTTGAACATGCTTCCAGCGCGCCCGGTCGGCAGCGAAGGCCGGCGCGGATGCTCGATCTGGCTGCCCATCAGCAGCAGGCCCACGCCGGTGGCGTGCACCGGGTTGCCCACCACTTCGCCCAGCCCGGTGACGTGCTGCGGGATGCCCACGCGCACCGGCATCTGCAGCATTTCCTCGGCCAGCTCGACCACGCCTTCCATCTTCGACGCACCACCGGTCAGCACCATGCCGGCGCGTACCAGTTCCTCGAAGCCGGAGCGGCGCAGTTCGGCCTGCACCATCTCGAAGATTTCCTCGTAGCGACCCTGCACCGCCTGCGCCAGCGAATGGCGCGGCATGCGACGGGGCGGACGATCACCCACCGATGGCACCTGGATGCTTTCCTCGGCGGTGGCCAGCTGGGCCAGGGCGCAGGCGTAGCGCACCTTGATCTGCTCGGCTTCCGGGGTCGGCGTGCGCAGCATGTGCGCGATGTCGTTGGTGACGTGGTCGCCAGCGATCGGCAGCGAGGCGGTGTGGCAGATCGCGCCCTGCACGAACACCGCGATGTCGGTGGTGCCGGCGCCCATGTCGACCAGCACCACGCCCAGCTCGCGCTCGTCAGCAGTCAGCACCGCCACGCTGGAGGCCAGCGAGGACAGCACCAGGTCATCCACCTGCAGGCCGCAGCGCTGCACGCACTTGCTGATGTTGGCCGCGGCCGACTGCGCGCACACCACCAGGTGCGCGTGCACCTCCAGGCGCACGCCGGTCATGCCGACCGGGTTGCGGATGCCTTCCTGCGAGTCGTCCAGCACGTACTCGCGCGGGATCGCGTGCAGGATCTTCTGGTCGGCCGGAATCGCCACCGCCTTGGCCGCGTCGAGCACGCGATCCAGGTCGCCCCAGGTCACTTCCCCGTCACGGATCGGCACGATGCCCGGCGAATTCTTGCACTGCACGTGGTTGCCGGAGATCGAGGCGTACACCGAGCGGATCTCGCAGCCGGCCATCAGCTCGGCTTCTTCCACCGCGCGCTGGATCGACTGCACGGTCGATTCGATGTCCACCACCACGCCGCGCTTCAAACCGCGCGACTCGTGCGAGCCAATGCCGATCACTTCGATCGGGTTGCCCGGCGAATACTCGCCCACCAGCGCCACCACCTTGGAGGTGCCGATGTCCAGGCCAACGATCAGCGATTTGTCACCCTTGCGATTCATGTCCTTTCCTGCGTCCTGCTGGCTGGGGTCGCCGGCGTTTTCGCCGGCGTGGCCGGGGTACCCCAGCTCAGCGTGAAACCATTGGTGTAACGGAGGTCGGCGCGCTCGATCGGCGCGTCCTGACGGTTCAGCTGCGGCAGCACCTTGACGAAGCGCTGCATGCGCGAGCGCGCGTCGTCGCGGCCCACCACCACTTCGGTGCCGTTGCTCAGCACCAGCGACCAACTGCCGCGTGCATCCATCGTCACCCGGCGCACGTCGACGCCGGCCGGTGCGAACAATGCACGCGAGTCGCTGTACAGCTTCATCACTTCTTCTGTCTGGCTGTCGGGGCCATCCAGTTCGGGCAGCGCCAGGTCGGCCAGCTTCTTCGGCGTGGGGAACAACTTGCCCTGCTCGGAAACCAGGCGGTCGCTGCCCCAGCGCGCGAACGGCTTGTGCTCGACCAGGGTCACTTCCAGCACGTCCGGCCACTGCTTGCGCACCTGCGCGCTTTCCACCCACGGCAGCTGTTCCAGCGCGTCCTGCGCGTCCTGCAGCTTGACCGCGAAGAAGCCGGCGCGCGCGTACGGCAGCAGCACCTGCTGCAGCTGTTCGGCCGGCACCCGCTTGAACTCACCATGCACGCGCAGCTTCGCCAGCGGCCAGCGCTCGGCGCCGACCCAGCCATTGACCACGGCCACCACCGGCAGTGCAACCACCGACAGCGCCAACAGCCAGACGAAGATGCGCAGCACCGCGTTCATGCGTGCGAGGCCTCCAGGGTCTGTTCCAGCACGCGCCACACCAGCTCTTCGAAGCTGATGCCGGCCTGGCCTGCGGCCTTGGGCACCAGCGAATGGCTGGTCATGCCCGGCGCGGTGTTCACTTCCAGCAGGAAGAAGCGGCCGCTGCTGCGATCACGCATGACATCCACGCGGCCCCAGCCACGGCAACCGGCGGCACGGAATGCGGCCAGCGCGATGCGCCGGATTTCTTCTTCGTCGTCACCGTCCAGGCCCGGGCACAGATACTGGGTGTCTTCGGCGATGTACTTGGCGTTGTAGTCGTACCACTGGCCCTTGGGCACGATGCGGATCGACGGCAGCGCGACATCCCCCAGGATGGCCACGGTCAGTTCGTCGCCCACCACCATCTGCTCCATCAGCAGCTGGCCGTCGTAGCGCGCGGCCAGCGCCACGGCCTCATCCAGGCCCGCATCATCGGTCACCCGGCTGATGCCCACGCTGGAACCTTCGTTGGCCGGCTTCACCACCACCGGCAGGCCCAGTTCGGCCGCCAGCGCATGTACGTTCGACGCGTCGACCTTCCTGTACTGCGGGGTCGGCAGGCCCAGCGACAGCCACACCTGCTTGGTGCGGATCTTGTCCATGCTCAGCGCCGAACCCAACACGTCCGAGCCGGTGTACGGCACGCCGAAGGCGTCCATCAAGCCCTGCACGATGCCGTCCTCACCACCACCGTTGTGGCCATGCAGGATGTTGAACACGCGATCGATGCCACCGGCGGCCAGCGCCTTGGCCAGCGCAGGGATGCCGTCCACGGCAAACGCATCGACGCCGCGTGACTGCAGGGCTTCGAGCACGTTGCGGCCGGAATCCAGCGATACCTCGCGTTCGCTGGAGGTGCCACCGAGCAGCACGGCGACGCGGCCGAAGCGAGCCGGGTCGGTCACGTGCAGCGGCGGGAAGGTCAGCGTGCTCACGCCTCGCCCTCCCCCTTGAAGCCTTCCACCGCGATGTGGGTGGCCACGGCGCCGATGTCGCCCGCCCCCATCATCAGCAGCAGGTCACCGTCCTGCAGCACGTCCGGCAGCACGCTGGCCAGTTCGGCGGCCTTGCCCACCACCACCGGCTCGCTGCGGCCGCGCGCACGGATGGCACGGGCCAGCGCGTGCGAATCGGCACCGGCAATCGGCTCTTCACCGGCCGGGTAGACCTCGCTCAGCACCAGCGCGTCGACGCTGGACAGCACCGCGGCGAACTTGTCGAACTGGTCGCGGGTACGGCTGTAGCGGTGCGGCTGGAAGGCCACCACCAGGCGCTTGTCGGCCCAGCCACCGCGGGCGGCGGCGAACACGGCTTCCAGCTCGCTCGGGTGATGACCGTAGTCGTCGATGATGCGGACCTTGGCACCGCTGGCGGTGATCACCTCGCCCAGGTCGTTGAAGCGACGGCCGACACCGGCAAAGGCTTCCAGCGCGCGTGCGATGGCATCCGGGGCCACGCCCAGCTGCCAGCCCACTGCAGCGGCGGCCAGCGCGTTCAGTACGTTGTGCTTGCCGGGCAGCGCCAGCACCACTTCCTGGCTGGTGCCCTGCGGCAGGCGCAGGGTGAAGCGCATGCGCGAGCCTTCCTGCACCACGTTCTCGGCGCGCACGTCGGCCTGCGGGCTCATGCCGTAGCTCATCACGTGGCGCGGGGTCTTGGCGGCCAGTGCAGCCACTTCCGGGTCGTCGATGCACAGCACCGCCAGGCCGTAGAACGGCAGGCGCTGCAGGAACTCGGCGAACGCCGCCTGCACGCGGGCGAAGTCGTTGCCGTAGTTCTCCAGATGATCGGCATCGATGTTGGTGATGATCGACATCAGCGGGTTCAGGCGCAGGAAGCTGCCATCGCTTTCGTCGGCCTCGGCCACCAGCCACTGGCCACCGCCCAGCTTGGCGTTGGCGCCGGCAGCCAGCAGCTGGCCACCGATCACGAAGGTCGGGTCCAGGCCACCTTCGCTCAGCACCGCAGCGGTGAGGCTGGTGGTGGTGGTCTTGCCATGGGTACCGGCCACGGCAATGCCGCGGCGGAAGCGCATCAGTTCGGCCAGCATCGCTGCGCGCGGCATGATCGGAATACGCTGGCTGCGCGCTTCCATCAGTTCCGGGTTGTCCTCGCGGATGGCACTGGAGACCACCACGCAGTCGGTGCCCAGCACGTTGGCCGCGGAGTGGCCGCGCATGATGCGCGCACCCAGGCTGGCCAGGCGGCGGGTCGCCACGTTGTCGGCATTGTCCGAGCCGGACACCTCATAGCCCAGCGTCAGCATCACTTCGGCGATACCGCTCATGCCGGTGCCGCCGATGCCGACGAAATGCACGCGCGGGAATGCGCGCACCAGGTCGTTGGTGTCGTGCAGGCGACGGATCATGCGCGGCCTCGCGCAGGGCAGGCGCGGTGGCATGCCTTCTTCATACAGCTTCCTCAAGAATGATATCGGCGATGCGCTCGGCGGCATCGACCTGGGCCAGGGCACGCGCGGCTTGCGCCATCTGCATGCGGCGGGCGGGATTTTCGGACAGATCGCGCAGCAGTGCGGCAATGCCGTCGGCCAGTGTTCCGTCCTGCTTCAGCAAAACCGCCGCGCCGCGCTCGACCAGGAACTCCGCATTGCGGGTCTGGTGATCGTCGACGGCAGCGGGGAATGGCACCAGCACGCTGCCGACACCGACCGCGCACAGCTCGGCCAGCGTGGACGCGCCGGCACGGCACACGACCAGGTCGGCCCAGGCGAAGGCTTCGGCCATGTCCGCGATGAACGGGGTGATTTCAGCCTGCACGCCGGCCTTGGCATACGCCTCGACCGCTTCGGCATGCAGCTTCTCGCCACTCTGGTGGCGCACCTGCACCGGCACACCCGTGCCCAGCGCGGCAATCGCCTGCGGCACGCCGGTGTTGAGCGCACGCGCGCCCTGGCTGCCGCCGACCACCAGCACGCGCAGCGGGCCGTGGCGGTCGGCGAAGCGCTGTTCCGGCGGCGCGATGGCGGCGATCTCCGCACGCACCGGGTTGCCGACGAACTCCTCGCGCGCGGCGAAGGTACCGGGGAAGCCGGTCAGCAACCGGCGCGCATAGCGCGACAGGATGCGGTTGGTCATGCCGGGCGCGCGATTCTGTTCGTGTACCAGCAGCGGCAGGCCGTGCAGGCGCGTGGCCATGCCACCGGGACCGGAGGCAAAGCCACCGAAGGCGACCACCGCTCGCGGCTGGCGCTTGCGGATGATCATGCCGGCCGCGCGCAGCGCGCGCATCAGCCGCCACGGCGCGCCCAGCAGGGCCAGCTTGCCCTTGCCGCGCAGGCCGGTGATGGCCAGCGTGTCGATCGGAATGTCGTGCTGCGGCACCAGGCGCGTTTCCATCGCACCATCGGCGCCCATCCAGGTGACCGGCACGCCGCGCTGGCGCAGCACGCGGGCCACGGCCAGGCCGGGGAAGATGTGACCGCCGGTGCCACCGGCCAGGATCATCACCGGGCGGGCGTTGGAAGCACTGCTCATGACAGCCTCCCGAAGGTCGGTTCGATGCGCGACTGCAGGCGGCTGGTGCCACGCGCAGCGTTCGGCGCAGCGGCAGCCACCGGCTCGGCGCTCATCGGCACGCTGGCGGCCACCGGCGCGGCGGGCCCGTCCATCGGCTCGGCAGCGGCGTCTTCGGCGCCGCCGATGCGCACGGCCTGGCGGCGCTCGGCGCGCTTGAGCTCATAGGACACGCGCAGCAGCAGGCCCATCGCCACGCAGGTCATCAGCACCGACGAACCGCCGGAGGAGATCAGCGGCAGGGTCAGGCCCTTGGTCGGCAGGATGCCCAGGTTCACGCCGATCGAGACGAAGGTCTGCATGCTGATCCACAGGCCGATGCCGAAGGCGATATAGCCGGAGAAGTGGCGCTTCATTTCCACGCAGCGCATGCCCAGCCAGAAGGTACGACCGACCAGCAGCGCGTACAGGGCCACGATCACGCAGGTGCCCAGGAAGCCGAATTCCTCGGCGGTTACCGAGAAGATGAAGTCGGTGTGCGCTTCAGGCAGGTAGTACAGCTTCTGCACCGAGTTGCCCAGGCCGACGCCGGTCCACTCGCCACGGCCCACCGCCATCAGCGCGTTGGACAGCTGGTAGCCGTCGCCCTGCTGGTCGGCCCACGGGTCCAGGAAGGAGGTGATGCGGCGCATGCGGTACGGCTCGATGATCGCCAGCGCGCTCATGCCGACCAGGCCGATGATCACCGGCATCGACATGCGCGGCATGTTCACACCGCCCAGCACCAGCATGCCGGCGGTGATCGCCAGCAGCAGGGTGGACGAACCGAAGTCCGGCTGCAGCAGCAGCAACAGCACCAGCGCACCGGCCACGCCCAACGGCTTGAGCATCGCCGGCCAGGTCGCGTTGACCTCGTCGCGGAAGCGCACCAGATAGCTGGACAGCCAGACGATGTAGAGCACCTTCACCGCTTCCACCGTCTGGAACTTGGAGATGCCCAGGTTGATCCAGCGGCGTGCGCCGTTGACCGTGCTGCCCAGGCCCGGTGCGAACACCGCCAGCAGCAGCACGAAGCAGCCCAGCAGCAGCATCTGGTTGTACTGCTCGATGGACTTCAGTTCAGTGCGGGCGGCCACGACCGCCAGCACGATGCCCACCGCCAGGAAGATCAGGTGGCGGTTGAGGTAGTAGAACGGGCTGCTCATCAGCGCGATCGAACTGGACGCCACCATCACCACGCCAATGCCCGTGAGCGCGATGATCGCGCCCAGCAGCCACTTGTCGTAGCTGCCTTCGATGGCTTCAAGGCGTGTTGCCTGGCGGGACAGGTCGTTCATCTCAGCGCACCTTCAACGTGGCCAGGCCGATCAGCACGAGCACGACGGAGATGATCCAGAAGCGCACGATCACGCGCGGCTCCGGCCAGCCCTTCAGTTCGAAGTGGTGATGGATCGGCGCCATGCGGAACACGCGCTTGCCGGTCAGCTTGAACGAGGCGACCTGGATCATCACCGACAGCGTTTCGATGACGAACACGCCGCCCATGATCACCAGCACCAGTTCCTGGCGGGTGATCACCGCGATCGTGCCCAGCACCGCACCCAGCGCCAGTGCACCGATGTCGCCCATGAACACCATGGCCGGATAGGTGTTGAACCACAGGAAGCCGAGGCCCGCACCGGCGATGGCCGCGCAGATGATGACCAGCTCGCCGGCGCCCGGGATCTGCGGGATCTGCAGGTAGTTGGCGAACACTACGTTGCCCGAGGCGTAGGCGAACACACCCAGCGCGCAGGCCACCAGCACGGTCGGCATGATCGCCAGGCCGTCCAGGCCGTCGGTCAGGTTCACCGCGTTGGAGAAACCGACGATCCAGAAGTAGGCGATGGCCACGAAGCCGATGCCGGCCAGCGGCAGCGCGATCGACTTGAACATCGGGATGTAGAAGGTCAGCGCCGCCGGCACGTCGGCCGTGTAGAACAGGAACAGGCCCGCGGCCAGGCCGAAGATCGACTGCAGCAGGTACTTCCAGCGCGACTTCAGGCCGTTCGGGTCGCGGCGGACGATCTTGATCCAGTCGTCATACCAGCCGATGGCGCCGAAGCACAGCATCACCGCCAGCACCAGCCACACGTAGCGGTTGCGCAGGTCAGCCCACATCAGCACCGACAGTGTGATGGTGAGCAGGATCAGCGAACCGCCCATGGTCGGTGTGCCGGCCTTGGAGAAATGGGTCTGCGGACCGTCCTTGCGGATCGGCTGGCCGCCCTTGAACTGGGCAAGCTTGCGGATCATCGCCGGGCCGAGCCACAGCGACAGGAACAGGGCCGTCAGCGCGGCAAGGATGGCGCGGAACGTCTGGTAGTTGAACAGCCCGAACAGGCTCTCCAACTGCTGCAACCATCGAGCCAGTTCATACAACATGCGGGGATTCCTCTCCTTGCGCCAGCAGCGCTTTGACAATCGTGTCCATGGCGCTGCCACGGGAACCCTTGACCAGGCAGCGCACGCCGGCGTGCAGCTCGTCCTTCAGCGCCTGCGACAGCGCGTCATGGGTGGCGAAATGACGGCCGCCTTCGCCGAAGGCGGTGGCGGCAGCGGCGCTGAGCGGGCCCAGCGCATACAGGCGCTTGAGGCCAGCAGCGCGCGCGCGGAGCCCCGCCTGCGCGTGCAGCGCTTCAGCGTCCGGCCCCAGCTCGCGCATGTCGCCCAGCACCAGCCAGCCCTCTTCCGGGGCTGCGGCCAGGGCATCGATGGCCGCAGCCAGCGAGCCGGGATTGGCGTTGTAGCTGTCATCCACCAGCACCGCGCCGTTGCGCAGCTGATGGGCGATCTGCCGACCCGGCACCGGCTGTGCCTCGGCCAGACCGGCGGCAATCAGCGCGAGATCGACACCGGCGGCCAGCGCCAGGCTGGCCGCGGCCAGTGCATTGCTGACGTTGTGGCGACCCGGCAGGCCGAGCACCACGCGCGCTTCGCCGGCCGGCGAAACCAGGGTGAACTGGCTGCCCTGCGCACCGGCGCGGATGTCGCGCGCCGTCACGTCGGCGGTATGTTCCAGGCCATAGCGCAGCACGCGGCAGCGCGGCGGAGTGCCGACGAAATGCTGTTCGAACCAGCGGCCGTAGGCATCGTCGGCGTTGATCACCGCCACACCATCGGCCGGCAATGCGGCATAGATCGCGCCCTTGGTCACCGCCACGCCGAGCAGGCTGCCCATGCGTTCCAGATGGGCCGGGGCGATGTTGTTGACCAGCGCATAGCGCGGGCGGGCGATATCGGTCAGGTAGGCGATGTCACCCGGCTTGCCAGCGCCCATCTCGTAGACGGCGTAGTCGGCATCTTCCGGCGCATCGATCACCGCCAGCGGCAGGCCGATCTCGTTGTTGCGGTTGCCCGGGTTGGCGTAGACCACCTTGTGCGCGTGCTGTGCCACCTGCTGCAGGATCGACAGCAGCAGGCTCTTCACGCTGGTCTTGCCGTTGCTGCCGGTGATCGCGAACACCTCGGTGCCGCGGTCACGCTGCATGCCGGTGGCGATCTTCGCCAGCGCCAGTTCACTGTCAGCCACCAGCACCTGCGGCAGCTCGATCGGCAGCAGGCGCTCGACCAGCAGCGCACTGGCACCGCGCGCCTGTGCGTCGGCGGCGAAATCATGGCCGTCAAAACGCTCGCCGCGCAGCGCCACATACAGGCTGCCCGGACCGAGGCTGCGGGTGTCATGGCTGACCGCATCGATGGCCACGTCGTCGCCGTGGATCTCGCCGCCGGCCCAGTGTGCGATCAGCGAAAGCAGGGTGCGCTTCATGCGATGCCCTCCCCGGCCTGCGAGCTCAGAACACCGGCCTTGGCAGCCAACGCAGCGGCGGCCACTTCGGTGTCGTCGAAGTCATGGCGTACGCCATTTACTTCCTGGTATGGCTCGTGGCCCTTGCCGGCAATCAGGATGATGTCGCCGGCACCGGCGCGCTTCACCGCCAGGCCGATCGCACGCGCGCGGCTGCGCTGCACGGTCACGGCATCGGCATTCTGGAAGCCCGCCAGGATGTCGGCCACGATCACGTCGCCATCCTCGCCACGCGGGTTGTCGTCGGTGACGATGACCTGGTTGGCCAGGCGCTCGGCGATCGCGGCCATCTGAGGACGCTTGCCGGTATCGCGCTCGCCACCGCAGCCGAACACGCAGAACAGCGCGCCGTGCAGGTGGCCGTGCAGGCTGTCCAATGCCTGTTCCAGCGCGTCCGGGGTATGTGCGTAATCGACCACCACGGTCGGCAGGCCGTCTTCGCCGCCGAGGCGGTTCATGCGGCCGCGGATCGGCTGCAGCGCCGACAGCACTTCAGCGATGCGTGGCAGCGGCTGGCCCTGTGCATGCAGGGTACCGGCCACGGCCAGCAGGTTGTCCACGTTGAACCGGCCCAGCAGCGGCGACTGCACCGCGGCACGTTGGCCGTCGATGACCAGTTCGAACGCAATGCCTCGGCCATCCAGCTGCAGCGCTTCAGCGCGCACGCTGGCATCGCTGGCACCACGCGAGCTCAGTCCGATCGGCTGCACGCCCGCCGGCAGGCCGGCAAACAGCTGGCGGCCGAAGGCGTCGTCAAGATTGATCACCGCGGCCTTCAGGCCCGGACGATGGAACAGCCGCGCCTTGGCCGCGCCGTAGCTGGCCATGTCGCCGTGGTAATCCAGATGATCGCGGGTGAGGTTGGTGAACACCGCCACGTCGTAATGCACGGCATCGACGCGGCCCTGGTCCAGCGCGTGCGAGCTGACTTCCATCGCTACCGCGCGCGCACCGGCGTCGCGCAGCTGCGCCAGCAGCGCGTGCATCTGCAGCACCAGCGGCGTAGTGAAACCGGTCGGTTCAACCGCACCATAAAGTCCGGCGCCCAGCGTGCCGATACTGCCACTGGGCGTGCCGAGCAGGTGCCAGGCCTGGGCCAGCAGCTGCACGGTGGAGGTCTTGCCGTTGGTGCCGGTCACGCCCACCATCGCCATCGCCCGCGACGGTGCGCCATGGAACTGGTCGGCCATCGCCCCCATGCGCGCACGCAGGCCCGGCACCGCGATCGCATCGGCCGGGGCCGGCAACTCGGCAGGGGCCGGCGGTTCGAACAGGATGGCGCCAGCGCCCGCCGCGCGGGCCTGCTCGACAAAGCCCAGGCCATGCGCGCCGAAACCGGCGATGGCGACGAAGGCATTGCCGGGGCGCACGGCGCGGCTGTCCAGCACCAGGCCGGTCAGAACGGGATCATGGCCCGCCAGGGCCACGTCCGGAAGCAACTGCGAAAGCAACATCGAAGGACTCATTGCGTGCCTCCCGTAGCGGGCGGCGTCTGGGCTTGCGCGCTGGGCAGCGCAGCGTCGAATTCAGCGGCGGCATCCACCGGCAGCGCAGCCTCTGCGGGCGGCGCAGGCAGGATCGAGGCCGAGTGGCCGACCTTGCCGGACTGCTGTGCGGCCAGCCACGACTGCAGGTCGTCCAGCGGCACGTCCATCAGGCGCAGAGTGCCTTCCATCACGTTGTGGTAGACCGGCGCCGACACCAGGCCACCGTAGAACTTGCCGGCCTGCGGGTCGTTGATGACGATGACGGTGGCGAAGCGCGGGTTGGTGGCCGGCACCACGCCGGCGAACAGCGCGTTGTAGTGGCCGCGCTCGTAGCCGCCCGGACCGGCCTTTCGCGCGGTACCGGTCTTGCCGGCCACGCGGTAACCCAGCACCGCCGCCTGCTTGGCGCCGCCCTGGGTGACCACCGTTTCCATCATCGCCACCACCTGCTTGGCGACATTCTCGTCGATGATCTGCTGACCTTCATTGCGCTGGCCCTTGACGAAGGTCGGCGCGATCAGACGACCGCCGTTCGCCAGTGCCGAATAAGCCGTAGCGATCTGCAGCGGGGTGACGTTCAGGCCGTAGCCGTAGGACATCGTGGTCTTGGTGGTGCCCGACCAGCGCGCCGGGCGCAGCACCACGCCACCGGATTCACCGGGGAAACCGCTATGCGGCACCGAGCCATAGCCGAAGCGGCGCACGCCGTCGTAGAACACCTGGTCCGGCATCTTCGCCGCAACCTTGGCCGCGCCCACGTTCGAACTGCGGGTGATCACGCCGGTCACGTTCAGCACGCCGTTGTTGCGCGGCACGTCGCGGATGGTGAAGCGACCCAGGGTCATGTAACCCGGGTTGGTATCGATGATGGTGTCCTTGGTCACCGCACCGGCCTGCAGCGCGGTGGCGATGGTCAGCGGCTTCATCGTCGAACCCGGCTCGACCAGATCGGTCACCGCACGGTTGCGGCGCGCATCGGGCAGCGCGCCGGTCAGCGAATTCGGGTTGTAGGTCGGCAGGTTGACCATGGCCAGGATCTCGCCGGTGGTCACGTCCATGATCACCATCGAACCGCCGGCCGCCTTGTTGGCCACCAGCGCGTTGCGCAGTTCCTTGAACGCCAGGTACTGGATGCGGCGATCGATGCTGAGGGTCAGGTCCTTGCCCGGTTCAGCAGCGCGCAGCAGATCGCTCTCGACGGTTTCGCCCTTGCGGTTGCGGATGACCCGCTTCGCACCGGCCTTGCCGCGCAGCCATTCGTCGAACGCCAGCTCCAGGCCTTCCTGGCCGCGGTCGTCAATGTTGGTGAAGCCCAGCACGTGCGCCATCGCTTCGCCCTGCGGGTAGAAGCGGCGGAACTCGCGCTGCGCGGCCACGCCCGGAATCTTCAGCGCGACCACCTTTTCTGCCTCGTCCGGATTGATCCGGCGACGCAGGTACATGAATTCCTTGTCCGACTTCTGCGACAGGCGGCTGCTCAGCTCATCCACCGACATGCCGACCGCCTGGGCCAGCTCCGGAATGCGCTCGGGCGAGCGCAGCAGGTCCTGCGGGTTGACCCAGATCGAGGCGACCGGCGTGGATACCGCCAGCGGCTCGCCATTGCGGTCGGTGATCATGCCGCGCGAGGTCTTGATCGGCAGTTCGCGCAGGTAGCGGGCCTCGCCCTGGCGCTGGTAGAAGTCGCTGTTGATGATCTGCACGTAGGCGGCACGACCGACCAGCGACACCGAGCACAGGCCGAGCGCCAGCGCGACCCAGCGCAGGCGCTGGCGCAGGTTGAAGGCGTTGCGCGGGCGGTTGCGGCCGGTCTTGCTCATGGCCGCACCACCACGATGTCGGCGGCCTCGGGGAACTTCATGCCGAGCTTCTCGCGGGCGATGCGATCGACACGGTTGGCTTCGGCCAGGGTCGCCTGCTCCAGCTGCAGGCGGCCGAATTCCAGATTGATGTCATCGCGCTTGCGCTCGGCGCGCGACAACTCGATGAACGTCTGCCGGTGACGGTGACGCACGAACACGACGCCGATCGCCGAGGCCACGGTGGAAGCCAGCAGGATGATCAGCAGCAGCCGGCTCATGCATCGGCCTCCCGCTTCTGGGCCACGCGCAGCACGGCGCTGCGGGCGCGCGGGTTGGCGGCCAGCTCTTCGTCGGTGGCCTTGATGGCACCGCCGATCAGGTCCAGCGTCGGCACGAACGCGACCGCCTCGGGCAGGCGGCGGTTGGCCGGCGGCGCCTTGGCCAGGCGGTTCATGTACTGCTTGACGATGCGGTCTTCCAGCGAATGGAAGCTGATCACCGCCAGGCGGCCACCGGGCTTGAGCCGTTCCACCGCCGCATCGAGCCCGGCTTCCAGATCGGCCAGCTCGCGGTTGATGTGGATGCGGATGGCCTGGAAGCTGCGCGTGGCCGGGTGGATCTTGTCCTTGCCACGCGGCATCACCGAGGCGATCAGCTCGGCCAGTTCGGCGGTGCGGGTGAACGGCTGCTTCTCGCGGCGGGCCACGATGGCACGGGCGATGCGGCGGCTCTGCCGCTCTTCGCCGTAGGTCCACAGCACGTCGGCAATCTCGCGGTCTTCGACGCGGTTGATCCACTGCGCGGCGCTTTCGCCGCTGTCCGGATCCATGCGCATGTCCAGCGGGCCGTCCTTGCCGAAGCTGAAGCCACGTTCGGCCACGTCCAGCTGCGGCGACGACACGCCCAGGTCGAACAGCACGCCGTCCAGGCCTTCGGCCGTCGCATCCCACTGCAGCAGCTGGGCGAAGCTGCCACGGAAGATGGACACGCGCGGGTCCGGCGCGAAATCGCGCTCGGCAACGGCAATGGCTTCCGGATCCTTGTCCATGACCAGCAGGCGCCCCTCGGGACCAAGCTGGGTGAGCACGCCACGTGCATGACCGCCACGACCGAACGTGCCATCCAGATAACGTCCGTTTTCGATCACCCTCAGGCCTTCGATGACCTGGGTGTACAGGACCGGCAGGTGCACCGCCGGCGACTGCGACACCGGAAGGTGACCGGCCTGCGCTTCTGGGCGCATCCGGGCACCCCGGCTCACAACTTCAGGTCGAGCAACCCATCACCCAGATCCTCGTCAGACAACGTCTGCTGGATCAGGGCCCGATGCGCCTGCTCGCTCCACAATTCGAACTTGTCGCCCATACCGAGCAATACCGCCTTCTTCTCAATGCCCACCGCACCGCGGTGGCTGGCGGGGATGCTGATGCGACCGTTGCCGTCGAGCTCCAGATGGGCGGCCGAGCCGACCAGCTTCTGCTGCAACAGGCGCACGACGCGCTGGGTGTTGGGCTTGGACATGACGTCGTCGCGGACCCGCTCCCATTCCGACTCTGCATACAGCCACAGGCAGCCGGCTTCGAACGGGTTGTAGGTCAGCACGAGACGGTTGTTGCTGGCGCGCGCGACGAGGTCGCGGTAAGCGGTGGGAACCGCCATGCGCCCTTTATCGTCAACTGTGATGGCCGTCTCGCCCTGGAACACGACGCGTGCACCTATCCTTCGCCCGGTGAAACATTGAACCACGAAAACCCACAAAACACCCGGATTTCCCTCTGATGCCCACCTTAGCAGCGGCCGAAGGGTTGTCAACAACTTTTCAGCGGGGAAATCGCCAGCCGCATCAATGGCTTGCAACAACCTTTAGAGAATTGTTCAAGGCTTATCCACAAGTTGCTGATCCGTCTCAATTTTTGAGATTGAACGGAAGTTCAGGGGTGTGGACAGAGCGTGAAACATCGCTCGCGCATTCATCCGGGACGGGCAGGAAGCGGCGCCAGACTGCGCAAACCGTGCACAATGAAGCCATGTGCCTGCTCGCTCTTGGCTGGATGCACCACCCGCGCTGGCGGCTGGTGATGACCGGCAACCGTGATGAGTTCCACGCCCGCCCGACAGCGGCGCTGGCCCCCTGGCAAGATGAGACCTCCGTCATCGGGGGGCGCGACCTGCGCTCCGGCGGCGGCTGGGCCGGCGTCGGTGCCGATGGACGCATGGCCGTGGTCACCAATGTCCGCGCCCCGCTGGCCGCCCAGACCGGTCCTTCACGGGGTGCGCTGGTGGCCGACTTCCTGCGCGGCCGCGACCCCGCCGCCGTGCATATCGACCGACTGGCAACGGTGGCCGGCGCCTACGCCCCATTCAACCTGCTGCTGGCCGACGGCCACAGCCTGGAGTTCCTGGGCAACCACCCTGCCGAGCGCCAGCGCCTGGGCCCGGGCGTGCATGGCATGTCCAACGGCGCGCTGGACGCGCCCTGGCCGAAGACCCGGCGGCTGATGGCTGCGCTTGAAGCCTGGTTCGAGGCCGGCGATGAGGACCTGACCCCGCTCTGGGCCGCCCTGGCGGACGAACATCGCCCCGCCGACAGCGACCTGCCCGACACCGGCATCGGACTGGAACGCGAGCGCTGGCTGAGCCCGGCCTTCATCCGCGGCGACGACTATGGCACCCGCGCCAGCACGGTGCTGCTGATCGATGCCGAAGGGCACGGGCAGATCCACGAGCGTCGCTTCGGCCCGCAGGGTGTCGCCCTCGGCCAGAGCCAGGTCGATTTCTGACCCTGTACCTGTTTTCTGTGTCTATAAATGTCTGCACGCACGCCACACGATGACCCGGCGCGGTTCTGCCGCGCGCCTCACCGATCCACAGGGAGTCATCGATGCGCCGTGTTCTCGTACTTGTCGTCACCCACCTGCTCGCCCTCGGCCTCGGCTTCGGCCTTGGCATCTACCTGCTGCCGATCCTGATCGCTCCCGACGACCCGCCGGTCGCGCAGGTACAGGCGGCGATGGGCGACGCCCGTTACCACACCACCTTCCGTCGCGACCTCAAGGGCAGCGACGCCGTGCACTGGGCCGACGGCAAGGTCAGCGTCAGCCCGCGCCAGGTCGCGTTCGACGGCAAGATGGGCCCGGGGCCGGACTACAAGGTCTACCTCGTGCGCGACTTCGTCGACAACAAGGCCGATTTCCTGAAGATCAAGGCACAGGCCCAGCGCATCGGCGAGGTGAAGACCTTCAACCGTTTCCTGGTGGACGTGCCTGAAAGCGTCAACGTGGACGATTACACCACCGTAGTGGTGTGGTGCGAACGGTTCGAGCAGTTCATTTCCGCCGGGCAGTACCGCACGCCGGGTTGAACAACATCCCAAGCATCTGGGCGGAGAGCAGCCGAGCATGACTCAGCTCTACTGCAGAGCCGAGCCATGCTCGGCCTACCGTAAGAAAGAGGCGGAGCCGGCCGATAAGCCGGGTTCTGTCGTGGACAGTCATTCCTCTAGGCGTTACGTCACCGCAACGCTCAAGCAACCTACCCGGATCCAACGCGGGCCGCGCCAAAGGATCCCTATTTGGTCTTGCTCCAGGTGGGGTTTGCCGTGCCGGTCTGTTACCAGACTCGCGGTGCGCTCTTACCGCACCATTTCACCCTTACCGGCCTTCCGAAGAAGACGTAGGCGGTATCTTTCTGTTGCACTTTCCGTCGGCTTGCGCCGCCCAGGCGTTACCTGGCACCTTGCCCTATGGAGCCCGGACTTTCCTCGGCACCCCCGAAGGGATGACGCGACTGTCTGGCCGACTCCGCCAGCGCACATTCTAGCCTACGCACGTCCTTCCTGCCGTGCTGATCGCGGCATCCGGTTCATCCATCCACGCATGGCGTGGATCTATTGCCATCTCCGCTCTGATGGGTGCGGACCTTGGTCCGCACGATCCATCAACTCCCGTACAACGCCTTGCGCGGCGCGCCGGTCAGCTCGGCCGCCAGCTTCGCCGCGGTCGACGGCGGCAGATGCTCGCTCAGCTTGGCGTAGACACGGCGGCCATGCGCCAGCTGCGCTTCCTCATCGTCGCCGGCGCCCTGCACCATCACCACGAACTCGCCCTTGCGCTGGTTCTCGTCGGCTTCCACCTTGGCCAGCAGGCCGGCCAGATCGCCATCGAGCACGGTCTCGAACAGCTTGGTCAGCTCGCGCGCCAGCACCGCCGGGCGCTCGCCCCCGAAGATCGCCGCCATGTCGGCCAGCGATTCGGCGATGCGGTGCGAGGATTCGTAGAACACCATCGTGCGCACTTCACCCGCCAGCGCCTGCAGCCGGTCGCGGCGGCCGCTGGCCTTGGCCGGCAGGAAACCTTCGAAGCTGAAGCGGTCGCTGGGCAGGCCGGCCACGCTCAGCGCGGCGATGGCGGCACAGGCCCCGGGAATCGGGCTGACCTTGATGCCGGCCGCGCGCGCGGCACGCACCAGGCGGAAACCGGGGTCACTGACCAGCGGGGTGCCGGCATCGCTGACCAGCGCCAGCGACTCACCGGCCTGCAGGCGCGACACCAAGCGCTGCGCCAGGGCCTCTTCATTGTGTTCATGCAGGGCCACCAGCGGCTGCTGGATGCCGAAATGGGACAGCAACTGGCCGCTGCGGCGGGTGTCCTCGGCACAGATGGCCGCCACCGAACGCAGCACCTCCTGCGCGCGCGGGCTCAGATCGGCCAGGTTGCCGATCGGGGTGGCGACGACGTACAGGGTTGGGACACTCATTTCAGCGGTACTCACGGGGCAAGGGTAGAATCGTAGCGTGTACCCGGCCAAGGCCGCTGCCCTCATCGCATGGACCCGATCATGAACAAGCCCGCCGCACGGATCTCCGCCCTGTCGCTGTCGCTGATGCTGCTGGCCGGCTGTGCCACCACCAGCCTGACCAGCGCGCCCGAATCGCCGGCCCAGAGCCAGGCGCTGGCGCTGATCGAACAAGGCAAACCGCGCGACGCCGCCCTGCAGCTGGAAGCGCTGGCCGCAACCCTGAAAGGTGGCGCCCGCAGCAACGCCCTGGCCGATGCCGCCTGGGCCTGGCACCTGGCCGGCGACAGTGCCCGCGCGCGCAGCCTGCTTGGCCAGCTCACCGCCCGCCAGCTGTCCGGCGCCAGCCTGCAGCGCTACCAGCTGACCGGCGCCGAGCTGGCACTGGCCGACAAGCAGCCGGCGCAGGCCCTGGCCCTGCTGAAGGAACAGGGCGACAACGTCTTCCCCGCGCTGCGCACGCGCTGGCACGTAGCCCGCGCCAACGCGCTGCAGGGCACCGGCGATGCCTTCGGTGCCGCCACCGAGCGCGCCCGCGCCCACGCCAGCCTGACCGGCAGCGCACGCAGCGAGAACCAGGCCGTCATCGCCGGTCTGCTCGGTACGCTTGACGACGCCACCCTGCGCAGCCGTGCCGCCGCGCTGCCGGCCAACGACCCGCTGTACAACTTCGCCGGCCGCGCACTGATCGCGCGTGGCCTGCCGCTGCCGCGCCCGTTCGACCGCGATGGCGCCGCCCAGTTCGATACCAGCAAGCGCCCGCCGGCCATGAGCGACGGCTACCGTCCGCCGGCCAAGCTGGCCGTGCTGCTGCCGCTCAGCGGCCGCCTGGCCACCGCCGCGCAGCCGGTGCGCGATGGCCTGCTGGCGGCGTACTACGGCGAGACCCGCCGCCGACCGGACATCAACTTCATCGACACCGCCGGTACCCCGGCCGGTGCGCTGGCCGCCTATGACAAGGCCGTCGCCTCCGGCGCCGACTTCGTGGTCGGCCCGCTGGGCCGCGACGAAGTGGATGCGGTCTATGGCCGCCAGCAGCTGCAGGTACCGGTGCTGGCCCTGAACCGTGGCAAGGACGCGCCGCCAGCCGGCAGCGCCGGCTTCTCGCTGGCGCCGGAAGACGACGGCATCGTCGCCGCCGAATACCTGCGTGGCCGCGAGCGCGGCAAGGCGTTGGTGATCAACAGCGCCGACGACACCGGCCGCCGTGCCGCCGCCGCCTTCGCCCAGCGCTTCGCTCAGCGTGGTGGCCAGGTGGTGGCCACCGTCGGCGTCAGCGACGCGGTTGGCGATGTCGGCGCGCAGGTGCGCAATGCCGGCCAGGTCGATGCCGTGTTCCTCGCCGTGCGCGCGCCGCAGGCCCGCCTGCTGGCGCCGCAGCTGGCGCTGGCCGGTGCCGGTGGCGCCACCCGCGTGGGCACCTCGCAGCTGACCGTCGGCAGCGGCAAGGTGGAAGAAGACGTGGCGCTGGACGGCATCGTCTACCCGAACGAAGCCTGGAACGTGCGCAGCGTGTCCGGCCTGCCCTCAGCCAGCCAGGTCGCCAGCACCCTGCCCAGCGCACGCGGTGCCGCCGGCCGCCTGTTCGCCTTCGGCGCCGATGCCTGGAAGATCACCGCCTACCTGGACAAGCTGTCCAACGAAGGCGGCCTGGACGGCGCCACCGGCACGCTGTACCTGGACAGCAACGGCAACATCCTGCGCCAGCCGGCATGGTCGACCTTCAGCGGTGGCCGGCCGATGCCGATCGTCGGTGGTCGCTGAGCGCAGCCAACGGGGCTCGGCGGTGGAAGCCGCCGCCGAGCAGCATCTGCAACAGGCCGGACTGCAGCCGCGTGCGCGCAACGTGCGTTATCGCGGCGGTGAACTGGACCTGGTGATGGACGACGCCGGCACCGTGGTGTTCGTGGAAGTGCGTTACCGCGCGCGATCCGATTTCGGTGGCGGTGCGGCCTCAGTGGATGTGCGCAAGTGTCGACGCCTGGCGCATGCCGCGTTGTTGTACCTGCAGGACCATCCCGCGCTTGCCGATGCGCCCTGCCGTTTCGATGTGGTGGAAGCCACGGGTGAACCGCCGCAGTTGAACTGGCTGCGCGATGCGTTCCGGCTGGATGATTGCTGATGTGTACCGTCCGCACTGGTAGAGACCGACCTTGGTCTGCGCTTCTGTGCCAACCAAGGTTGGCACCTACCAGCGCGCAGCCTGGCCGGCACGACCATGGTGCGTGACTGATGCCTTCGATCATCACTCATGCCGCTGTGCCTTTGGCGCTGTGGTGCGCCGCGGATCGTGGCCGCATTCCGGCATGGCTGCTGGCTGCCGGTGTGGTCGCCGCGATGCTGCCCGATGCCGACGTGCTGGCCTTTGCCCTGCACATTCCCTATGCCGATGCGTTCGGCCATCGCGGTGCCAGCCATTCGTTGTTGTTTGCCTGCGTGCTGGCCGCGTTGGCCGCGGTGTGGGCGTTCTTTGGTAGCGGCCGACCTTGGTCGGCACCACACAGCTCCGGCAGTCGCCGACCTTGGTCGGCGGTTTCGCGCCAACCAAGGTTGGCACCTACCCAGCGAGGGCCAACGTTGGCGTCCACCGTACAGGCGGCGGTGTTCGTCTTCATCTGCGCCGCCAGCCATCCCCTGCTCGACGCAATGACCTCCGGTGGCCTCGGCGTTGCCCTCGCCTGGCCGTGGAGCGAACAGCGCTTCTTCGCCCCGTGGCGGCCGATCCGCGTTTCACCGTTTGCGCCGCAGTTCTTCAGCGCGCGCGGCATCGCCACCCTGCTCTCTGAACTGCGCTGGGTCTGGCTGCCGCTGGCCGGCGCCGTTGTTGCCTGGAAACTGATCCAACCCGCTCCTGCTGCCCCAAGAGATCTGTCATGAGTACTGCCCTGCCCGCCGCATTGATTGCCGAACTTTCTGCCCTGCTGGGCGCGGAGGGCTGGCGCATGGATGACAACGCGCTGGAAGCGAACGCGGAGGACAACTCGTGGCGCCACCAGCGCCCTGCCGCCGTCGCGCTGCCCGCCAGCATCGAACAGGTGCAGGCACTGGTGCGCGCCTGCCGTGCACATCACGTGGCGCTGGTCGCGCGCGGCGCGGGCACCGGTACCACCGGCGCTGCCGTGCCCTTGCCGGGCAGCATCGTGCTGTCGTTCACCCGCATGGACCGCATTGTCGAAATCCGCGCTGGCGACCGCTGCGCCGTGGTGCAACCCGGCGTGCTCAATGGAACGCTGCAGCAGGCGCTGGCGCCGCACGGCCTGTTCTGGGCGCCGGACCCGTCCAGCGCGGAGATCTGCAGCGTGGGTGGCAACCTGGCCTGCAACGCCGGTGGCCCACGCGCGGTGAAGTACGGCACCAGCCGCGACAACGTGCTCGGCCTGGTCGCGGTCACCGGCACCGGCGAGGTGATCCGCTGCGGCGGCGCCTACACCAAGGATTCGACCGGCTACGACCTCACCCACCTGCTGGTAGGCAGCGAAGGCACACTGGCGCTGATCGTGGAAGCCACCCTCAAGCTCACCCCGCTGCCGGTCAGCCAGGCCGGCCTGCGCGTGCTGTACCGCGACGCCGATGCGGCCGCAGCAGCGGTGTCGCGACTGATGTCGCAGCCGGTGGTGCCCACGCGCCTGGAATTCATGGATTCACGCAGCCTGGAGCTGTTGCGCCTCAATGGTGCTGACGTACCCGAGGCAGGCGCGATGCTGCTGGTCGAAGCCGATGGTGACCACGACACCCTGCCCTACCTGCTGCAGGCACTGGCCAGCGCCGCCGAAGGCGACGGCATGATCGAGCTGGACGTGGCGATGGAAGGCCGTGCACGCGACCAGCTGTGGGCCGCGCGCAAGGCACTGTCGCCGGCACTGCGCACCGTAGCGCCCGGCAAGATCAATGAAGACGTGGTGGTGCCGGTGTCGCGCATTCCGGAACTGGTGGCTGGCGTGCAGGCGTTGGCGCGCGACTATTCGCTAACCATCGTCACCTTCGGTCATGCCGGCAACGGCAACCTGCACGTCAACATTCTTTACCACCCGGACGATGCCGATGAGAACGCACGCGCGCATGCCGCGCTGCCGAAGATCTTCGAACTGACGCTGTCCCTGGGCGGCACGTTGTCCGGTGAGCATGGCATTGGTCTGGCCAAGCGCGATTTCATGGCACAGGCGTTCAGCCCGGCCACGCTGGCGACGATGCGCGCGATCAAGACCGCACTGGACCCGGATGGAATTCTCAACCCGGGCAAGGTGCTGCCGCCGGTGTGATGCTGGCCGGGCATGAACCGGCGCTACCAAGGCGTGCAGCTGTAGAGCCGAGCCCACGCTCGGCTGCTCTTCGTTCAGATCACGATGCACCCGCACTTCGCGCGGTGAGCCGAGCATGGGCTCGGCTCTACAAAGGTCCGCGTGCCGAAACGGTTGGGGTCGGATCCCATTGCCAAGCAATGGGCTCCGACCCCGACACGCCCGCTTACCAGGCCATGCGCGCGCCCACCTGGCCACCCACGTTGCGGTAGCCGTGCTCACCCCGCTGTACGCTCAGCCCGCCCCATGCGTTCCAACGCTGGCCCAGCTTAAGCTCGGCACCGGCCTGCACTTCATAACGATTGCGCGGCACATCCGCGCCCAGCGTGTCATCGTTGAACTGCAACGTGCTGGTGCCGCTGCCGCGCAGCCAGTTCATGCCCAGGTACGGCTGCACGGTGTTGCCGGCCGCAGTGCCATGACCGAACACACGCATGCCCAGGCGCCCACTCAGGCCACCGGCATCGGCGTGGTCGATCACCGTGCCATTGCTCTCCACGTGGCGATCGGCGCGGAAATCGACATAGCTCAGCTGTAGCTGCGGCTGCACATACAGCGCGCTGGCGTTGCCCTGCCACACGTTGAAGGTGTAGCCGGTCTCCAGCGACGCACTGGTCATGCGCGAATCGTAGTGCTCCGGCTCCAGGCCGATGCCCTGCACCCGGTTATCGAAACGGCCGTGCTGCAGGTTCGCATCCATGTACGCACCCTGCGTACCGTCAGCCGCCTGCAACCAGGTGCCGTACACACCCACCGCGCTGCCGCGCACCCGACCCTTGGCGCTGTAGCCGGTCAGATCGGACACTGCACTGCTGTCAGCACGCCCCGTGCCCAGCATCACGCCGAACGCTGCATTGCCTCGGCGAACCAGATCACTGCCGATCTGCAGCACCGAGGTGTTGCCATCAATCGACAGCTGACCACCGACCGCGCTGAAGTCCGCCTGCTGACGGCCCACGCGCGCCCACGCGGCACGGCCTTCATCCAGCGAAACGGCACCGATGCGGTCGTTCAGGCGATGGGAAAACATGTTGATGGCTGCCGACTGGTTGGCCAGGTACGCCCCGGCTTCGGGACGCAGCACCGGCACCGGGTCCACCGGATCCACGGGGTCCACCGGATCCACGGGGTCCACCGGATCCACGGGGTCCACGGGGTCCACCGGATCGATGGGGTCAACCGGATCAACCGGGTCCACCACACAGCCCGGCGCGGCCGGATTGTCCTTGCAGACATCAAACCATTGCGAACGCAGATACCAGTTGCCATCGGTGGGATCAGTCACGCCCCCCTTGAACAGGAAGTACTCATAGGAGCCGCCCACGGCGCGGCCGGCCAGCGCATAGGTTGCCAGCGATGCACCGTCCACTTCGATCAGCTGGATGCCATCGGTGGTCTGAGCGCCAACGCCGCCAATGTTCTTCACCGCAATGCTTGCATCGCCCGAAGTATCGCCACGCACATGCAGGCGATCAAAGGCGCTGTCGTCACCGCCCAAGGCGCCCTGGAACAGGAACGTGGCGCCTTCGCTGTGCAGGTCGCCCTCCACGGTGAGCGTGTTGAAGCGGCCACTGCCGTCAGACAACGCCACGCCGCTGTTGCGCACATCCAGCTCGCCCACCGTGGCGTCGCCGGTCAGTGTCCACTGGCTGCCGCCTTCAATCGCCATCGTCCGCACCAGGTCGGAAGACCCCTGCCACAGCGATCCGTCAGCCAGGCGCACGTGTACATCGGACTGCGGCACCAGACCGGCATCCTCGTCTTCGGGCGTGATGACGATATCGCCGACCATCTGCGAGCCCCCCTGGACGACCACGTCGAAGCGACCGGCCACCGCCGCATCCAGCGCGATGGCGATGCCGTTGCCACCGGATACGTAGGCGTTGTTGGACAGCGTCAAACCAGGGTCACGGCTGCTGCGTACCCAGACACCGCCATGCTGGGCGCTCACCAGCGAACTACCATCGATGCCCAGGCTGCCGTTGTCATTGATGACGGCGGCCCATGCGCCCTCACCCTCGGTACGGACATCGGTCCCGGTCAACGTCATCGCACCGGTGCCACCGGCCAGCACACCGTAGGCCTCGCGCCCCTCGGTGCGGATGATGCTGTCGTCCAGGTGGATGCTGCCGCCCTTGCGTGCCACGGCGCCAATGGCCCCGACGCCAGACGTAACAACCTGGGTCGCACGTGCGCTGATGGTCGGATCGATACCGATACCAGTGAAGTCGGCATACAACCCATGGCTGCTCTCGCCCGACGTGGTCACATTCACACTGTCTAGATCCACCGTACCGGTTCGCACATCGATGCCGACAGCGCGATCACCCTCGCTGATGACGGAACTGCGTGCCATCGCCAACGTTGAATCGGAGAACATCTTGACGGTTCCCGTCCCATCGCCGGTGCTATGGAAGCTGGAGTCCACCACAGTGACTGCGTTGCCGCGGCCATTGATGTCCAGCGCGATGCCGCTGGCCCTCACGGTGCTTCCCGCAAGGTCGAGCTGGTTGTTATCGGCCAGCCAGATGCCGGACGCACCCTCAATCTCAACGCCGGTCAGGCTCATGTTCGCTCCGGTGGCCGACACCGCCCGGCTCCCCAGCCCCATTGCCGAGATCGAGCCGCCGGTCATCGTGATGTCACCGCCGCCGGAGAGACCCACTGACGACACCCCCTCCATGCGGATGTTCACGTCCTGCAGCGTGGCCTGGCTCCCGGTATGGGCCACAACGCCCATGCCGGTACCCTTGTTGATCACGTCGGTCGCCGTCAGATTCAGTTCACCGCCCGTCGTCGCCAGTGCCGTGGTGGCACCGAAGCCGGTGGTGACCAAGGTCGAACCGTTCAGTTCGATACGACTACCAGCGCCTTCGGCACGGGCCGCGGATGCACCATCGCCATCCGTACTCACGTTGACCGCACCCAACGGCACGATGCTGCCGCCATTCAGCGCATGGAACGCATGATTGCCCACTCCGGTTGCACTGTAATCGCCCGCTGCCGGGATTTGCGCGTCACCGTCCGCAATGACCTGCTGTGCGTGTGCCTTGATGGGAATGCCAACGGCGAGTGTAGCCGTCAGTGCGAGGGCCAGCGCCGAGTGTTGGATCTGATGGGATCGCATATTGAGGTCTCCTTTTGTCGAGACCGGCATGGTGGATGTCGCGTTGAACGCCCACCATTCAATTAGTTGCAATGTCAGATGCGACATTCCGACGCATATGCGACATTAATTTTCGTGAAGAAGATACTTCTTGAGCTTGAAGCTTGACTAAGTGATCCACTTTCTCGCGACACTTTTGGAGGTGCGCATGTTTTTGAGCCTCGAAGCTTGAAACCACTATCCAGTGGCGGGTTGGTCGAAAATGTTGATATGCGGGCCCAAAGTGTGGCGCCGCCAACCACAGGCACCGTCCTTCTCAAACAATGGGAGTCAGAGCCCATTGCTTGCGCAAATGGGATCCGACCCCGCTGCACGCCCGCTTACCAGGCCATGCGCACGCCCACCTGGCCACCCACGTTGCGGTAGCCATGGTCACCGCGCTGAACACTCAGCCCGCCCCATGCGCCCCAGCGCTGGCCCAGCTTCAACTCAGCACCGGCCTGCATTTCATAGCGATTGCGCGGCACATCCGCGCCCAGCGTGTCATCGTTGAACTGCAACGTGCTGGTACCGCTGCCGCGCAGCCAGTTCACGCCCAGGTACGGCTGTACGGTGTTGCCACCCGCAATGCCATGGCCGAACACGCGCACGCCCAGGCGCCCGCTCAGGCCACCTGCATCCGCATGGTCGACAACCGTGCCATTGCTCTCCACGTGGCGATCCGCACGGTAGTCCGCATACGTCAGCTGCAGCTGCGGCTGCACGTAGAACGAACTGCCAGCACCCTGCCGCACATTGAAGGTATGGCCCATCTCCAGTGACGCAGTGGCCACACGCGCATCATAGTGCTCCGGCTCCAGGCCGATACCCTGCACACGGTTGTCGAAGCGGCCAAACTGCATGGCTGCGTCCACGTAGGCACCGCCGGTTCCTTCTGCATCCTGCAGCCAGGTGCCGTACACGCCCAACGCAGTGCCACGCACACGCCCCTTGGCGCTGTAGCCGGTCAGCTCGGATAGCACACTGCTGTCAGCGCGCCCGTTGCCCAGCATCACACCGAACGCGGCGTTGCCACGACGCAGCAGATCACTGCCGATCTGCAGCACCGAGGTGTTGCCATCCACCGACAGCTGCCCCCCCACCGCAGTGAAGTCCGCATTGCTACGACCCACGCGTGCCCAGGCAGTGCGCTCACCCGTGAGGGTGCCGGTGCGATCATGCATACGATGCGCGAACATGTTCACCGCGGCCGACTGGTTCGCCAGATAGGCACCGGCTTCCGGGCGCAGTACCGGCGGCGGCCGGATCGGATCCACGATGCCGCCACCGTCCTCGCCCTCGCCACCTTCAATCGGGTCCGGACCCGGGCCCGGGTTCACCACGCACCCCGGCGCACCCGGGTCGTCCTCGCAGACATCGAACCACTGCGAGCGCAGGTACCAATGGCCATCGGTGGGATCTGCCACGCCGCCCTGGAACAGGAAGTACTCGTACGAACCACCCACGGCACGCCCGGTCAGCGCATAGCTGGCCAGCGATGCGCCGTCCACTTCGATCAGCTGGATGCCATCAACGGTGGGGGCACCCACACCGCCGATGTTCCTCACCGCAATCAAGGCATCACCGGAGGTATCACCGCGCACGTGCAGGCGGTCGATGGCCGAATCATCGCCGGCCAGCGCGCCCTGGAACAGGAACGTGGCGCCTTCACTGTGCAGGTCGCCGTCCACGGTAAGCGTGTTGAAGCGGCCGCTGCCGTCGGACAGTGCCAGCGCGCTGTCGCGCACCTGCAGATCACCCACCATGGCATCGCCGGTCAACGTCCATTGGCTGCCGCTTTCAAGCGCAAGCGTCTGCACCAGATTGGAAGACCCCTGCCACAGCGCGCCATCCGCCAGGCGCACGTGTACATCGGACTGCGGCGCCAGTCCGGCGTCTTCGTCCTCGGGCGTGATGACGATATCGCCGTGCAGCTGAGAGCCCCCTTCCAGCGCCACGTCGAAGCGGCCGGCCACGGCAGCATCCAGCGCCAGGCCGATGCCATTGCCACCAGACACCACCACGCCGTTACTCAACGTCAGCGCCGGATCGCGGCTGCTGCGCAACCAGATGCCACCGTGCTGCGCACTCACCAGCGAGCCGCCGTCGATGCTCATCTGGCCGTTGTCGTTGATCACCGCCGCCCAGGCACCTTCACCTTCGGTGCGCACGTGGGTATTGGCCAGCGTCATTTCGCCCACGCCACCGGAGAGCACACCATTCGCGCCCTCACCGGTGGTCAGCACGGTGCTGTCCACCAGATCGATGCTGCCGCCCTTTCGCGCAACAGCCCCTATCGCGTTGTTGCCGGTGGTGCTCAGCAACGAGCCACGGACATCGAAGCGGGGGCGCACCGCGCCGCTGAGTTCCGCGTACAGCGCATGGCTGGACGCGCCCGTGGTGTGGACCTCCGCGCCGTCCAGCGTCACCGCACCGCCGCGATTGTCGATGCCAACCCGATTGTCACCTTCGCTACGGACCACACTGCGCAGGAGTTCCAACGTTGCCGAGTCGTAAACTGCAATCGTGGCCGCCCCTCCATCGCCCAGCAGTTCGGATCCCTCGACATGGGCGGTCGTCCCCAGCCCTGAGAGCCGCAGCGCCCCGTTCGCCGCATGCACACGACTGCCCGTCAACTCCAGCCGCGCACCACCAATCGCGCTGATGCCATAGTCACCGCGAACATCCACCGATTCCAGTCGCATGCTCCCACCGTGGGCTTCGACGGCCGTGCTCCCTGCTGCAACTGCGGTAACGGAACCTCCAAGCAAGGCGACGTCGCCGCCACCTGCCAGACCGGTCCCCAAGCCCTGCACCGTGATGTGCACATTGCGCAGCTCGCCGGTACTGCCTGCGTGGATGGCGACGCCAAGACCTGCACCCTCATGGACAACCTGTGTGTCCTGCAGGTGCAGGGCGGCGCCCGAGTTGGCCAGGGCAACGTAGTTCCCCGCGCCGCGGCTGACCAGGGTGCTCTCTGCGATCCGTGCCGTACTGCCCGCACCACTGACCATCACCGCGTTGGCATTGCTTCCTTCCACGGTGATCGCACCGCCGCCCAACTCCAGAACACCGCCGCCACTGACCATCACGCCGTGCGCGCCATTGCCACGGGTGAGAATGTCTGCGTGGCCAACGCTGGCACCGGAACCCACAACGTTCATGCCGTGACTGGCTGAACCCTGTGTCTCGATGCTGACCCTGGCGATCTGGATCGAACCGTCAGTGCCGGAAATGGACACGCCTGCTGCATTGTCGCCACGGGTGGCGATGGTTGCATCGGCAACGTACAGGCTGCTGCCGGTGCCTTCCACGCGGATGCCAGCGGCCCCATTACCCTCGGTTGCCAGCACGACCGCATCGTTGGCCGCGATGCGGCCGCCGTTGAGTACATGGAACGCGTGCGCGTCGACCCCAGTGGTGGAATAGCTGCCGCCAGCGGGATTCTCATTTGTGCCATCAGCCACCACCTGCTGAGCCTGGACGGCAGGTGAGACGAACAGCGCACCCGCCAGGGCGATTGCGAGGGGATGGTGATGCGGGGAAGCAGTGCGCATTCGAGGTCTCCGGGAGGTGGCCGACATGCTCGCGGCGCGACCAACGCGCCGCCATCGAATCCGTTGCAATCACGGCTGCGTCCGAATGTCGCAGATCGCTGGGCCCCATATCCGCGCCTTAACGGCTCCCATAGCGGATTAGCCCGCCAAGCGCGCTTTGCAACTAATTGCATGGGAACCCTCCTGCGGCGAGAGGACACTCGCGGCCATTCCAGACACGCACATTCGCAAACAACCGCCCACCTCACACTTTCTTCACGAGTTGCAGGCTTATACGTCACCCCGCTGAACAGGGGTTTCCGGTTGTCATGCAGTGTCCCGCTCGTTTCTCTCTGCAAAGGACAAGACCATGCACCTTCATCCTGCCCGTCCCCTGTCGCTGTGCCCGTTGGCCCGCAGCCTGCTGCTGGCGCTTTCCACGCTCTCCACTGGCGTCGCATTGGCGGGCGATCTCGATGGCCAGTCTGCCGAGGTCGTCGCAGGTGATCCGGTGGAAGCCTGGACGCTGAAGAATGGGTCCACGCTGGCCGGTCGCGATGCGGCAATGAATGAGATCTCCGCCGAGGATACGTCGACCATCACACTCGAGGGTGGCACCGTGACGTCGGTCAGCAAGTCTGCAGCGGTAACGCTCGCGGGCAACGCCACGTTGACGACGGTCGGCACTCATTTTCGCGGTGGTGGCATTGCACTGAATGGTGACGCTGTAGCTCGAATGACGGGCGGCTCCATCATCGTGGCCGCTGCCGATCTGGCGCCCCAGAGTCTCGCGGTGGGTGTCGACCTGCGCAGCCTGCCCAGCGGCTCAGGAAACCGCAACCCGCTTGCTGTACTTGATGCCATGCAGGTCCGCGTAGAGGACAATCCTGGCACGGCCGCCGCCTACAACAGCGGCCTGGGCGTTCGCCTGCAGTTCGGCACGATGGATATCCTCAACGGCTCCCATGTGACCGGCGCCAACGTGGGCGCGATGCTGTGGGCCGAGCTCAATCCGGCGGGTGCGGTGACGCTCAACGTTGATGACTCCACGCTGGTATCCCAGCGCAGCGCGGCCATCCAGGTCATGCCGTTGGAAGACAACGACTACAACATCACGATCCGCAACGACGCCAAGCTGTCGGGCGCTGATGGCAACCTGCTGCTTGTCAGGAGTGAATTCGGCCCTCTCGCTGCGCGCACCGACGTCAACTTCACCGTTGATGATTCCCGGCTGGCCGGCAACGTGACCTTCGACCCGACCACGGTCACCAATGGCACGCTGGACGTGATCCTGCGCAACAAAGCCCAGATCGACGGCCGCTTCATCAACGTCACCAGCGCCACCATCGATACCGACAGCGCCTGGCTGATGACCGGCGACAGCAACGTCGGCCACCTCACCTTGGGCGCGGGCGGTACCGTGGCGCTGGGCAATGGCAGCAGCTTCAACACGCTCAGCCTGGACGAGTTCACTGGCAACGGCGGCACCCTGCTGTTCAACACCCAGCTGGGTGACGACACCTCGCTGACCGACAAGCTGGTGATTGCTGGCGATGCCAATGGCCAGGCCAATGTGCGCGTGCTCAATGCCGGCGGTGCCGGTGCCAAGACCGATCGCGGCATCGAGCTGATCGATATCGGCGGCACCTCCAACGCGCAGTTCGATCTGGTCGGCCGCGCTGTGGGCGGTCAGTACGAGTACTTCCTGGTGAAGGATGCCAACGGCAACTGGTACCTGCGCTCGGAGCTGGCAACCACGCCGGACCCGTGCCTGGCTGACCCGTCGCTGCCGCAGTGCAAGCCGATCATTGATCCGGTTGACCCCATTGACCCGATCAACCCGATCCCGGTGCTACGCCCGGAAACCGGCGCGTATCTGGCCAACCAGTTCGCGCTGGACCAGATGCTGCGCCACAGCTATCGCGACCGCCAGGGCGGCGCCGCGGCGGCGGATGGCATCCGTGGCTGGGCCCGAGTGGACGCCACCCAGAGCAAGCTGGGTGCGGTGGATGACCAGCTCGACCTGCGCGTGGACCGCTCGCGCCTGCAGCTGGGTGCGGACATCGGCGTATTCGATGACGGCCGTGGCCGCGTTGGCGTGATGGGCACCGCTGCACGCAGCAGCGCCACCTCGCGTTCGGACGTGACCGGTTTCAGTGCACGCGGCAAGGTGGAAGGTGGTGCACTGGGCGTGTACGGCAGCTGGGCCAACGATGCGATGTACGTGGATGCCAGCGTGCAGCGCGGCCAGTTCCGCAACCGCGTGCAGGGCGAGGGCCTGGCCGAAGAACGTTACGACTCGGATATCTGGCAGTCGTCCGTGGAAGCCGGTTACCGCTTCGGCATCGGCCAGATCGGCAACACCGCGCTGAGCCTGCAGCCGGAACTGCAGCTCGTCTACACCGATGCGAAGACCGACGTGCATACCGAAACCAACGGCACCGTGGTGCGTGCAGCAGGCAACAACGGCCTGTCCGGCCGTGCTGGCCTGCGCCTGCAGGGTGAATCGCGCTCGGCAGCGGGTGCCTTGGTCAGCCCGTATCTGGCGGCCAACTGGTACCGCGATGGCGCCGGTAATGGCATCGCATTCGACGATGAAGTGCTGAAGGCTGGCATTCCGCGTAACCGCTATGAGCTGAGTGCCGGGGCGCGCGTGGAATTCCGTTCCGGCTTCAGTGCCTGGGGTGGGTTTGGGGTGATGCGTGGTGACAGTGGGTACCGCGAAGCAACTGCCAACCTGTCTGTGGCGTACAGCTGGTAATGAAACAAGAACGGCGCCGGAGCAATCCGGCGCCGTTCCACTGTGCACGATGCGCTTTCTGTAGAGCCGAGCCCACGCTTGGCTACTCTCCGGTCAGATCACGAAGAACGCCGCGCTTCGCGCGGTGAGCCGAGCATAGGCTCGGCTCTACAGGGAATCCGTGCGAACTCTGACGCAATCGCCTCACTCCGCATGACCACGCAACGCGTGCATGCAGATTGCAATAATTTTGAATTTGAAAATTATCTGATTGGTGCAGCGGCACTTCCGTGCACATCATGGATCGCCACCGACAACGGGTGGCATGGGCTTGCAATCCCGTTGGACTATCGCGTTGTTTACGCTTGCCTGTCGGCGTCGCTCTCTCCTTGTTGGGCGGCGTCGGCAGGCAATCCGTCCGCGCCTTATGGCGGGCGGTGCGTGGGGGCCTTGTGCCCGCCGGCTAACACGCGTTGGTCCCCGGTATTGCAACCACGCACCGTCCGCCGCCCTCACCCAGCGCGAGGGCGGCCCTTTGCCATCAGCACAAGGATGCCGCCATGACTTCTTCGCTCTATCCCTATCTGTTCGCCACACTGGGTGATGCCGTTGAACGCCTGCCGGATGACCTGGCCAAAGCGCTGGAAACCACGCTGGGCAGCACGATGGGCGCCCACGCCGACGAGGGCATTACCCTGCTCGGCTGCCAGCAGCGCATTCGCCACGTGGAGGCCGCCGACGGGCGAGCGTGGCCCTGGAAAACCCGCACCCAGGGTCATGGCATCGCGATGGCACGCCTCGACCGCGCCAACGCCGGGCTGACGCTGCTGCTGGAACTACTGCATGCCATCGAACGTGTGCGCGTAGACGGCGATGAGGGTCAGCAGGTGGGCGATGACGTGCGTGAGGGACTGCTGCTGGCCTGCCGCGGGCTGGCCGAGCATGTGGATGTGCAGTTGCGGGAAGCCGTGTAGCGCCGAGCCATGCTCGGCTGCTCTTCGTCATGGCCTCTGGAATGCCGGCGAGCCATGCATGCAGCCGAGCATGCGGTTCGGTGCTGCAGCCGCAGATCAGCCGCCTTCCCTTACCAGTAGTCCACGTTCAATACCGCCTCGCCCCTGATCAAGCCAGGCTGCAACGCATCACCAGTGCGGAAGTAGCGCGCAGTGAATGCATGGTCGTGCACACCGCCAGTGCCGGGATCGAAATCCCATTGCTGCCCAAACTGGACTTCACTGCCATTGCGCAACATCTGCACCCGCACGCCCTTCGCGTCTGATCCGGCGCTTGGGGTGAGCAGACTGCCCGTGTTGGACGCATCTGCTGCATCCGACAGCATCATTCTTGCTCGCGGCGCATCAACCCCGCAGTTCATGCGGAGTGCCACGACTTTCTCCTTCGCAGTACTTCCCGGCGTGGTCAGTTCGGCAACCTGCACATCCTGCAGCGTCTCAGCCGCATCATCCAGAGGGCAGGTCGTGGCAGGAAAGACCATCTTCAGATAAAGCGGAAACGTGCCACTGACGGATGGGTAAGCACCCGCATTGACATGCATGCTCCCTCCACCAATCTCAAACGATCGCAATCGACGGTCGTCCGACCGTGTGAAGAAGGCAACGCCCGAATTGAATTGCACGTTCGCCGGCAGGGTTCCCGTGGATGTCCTGACGATTGGCATTGCCGCCCCCACCTCCAGCGGTGTGAGCGGCGGATACAGGGGTAGGGCCTGGATCCAGTAGAAAATGATCAGTGGCGAGTCGGGTGCCGCTTCGTAGGCAGGAAATGTCTCTCCTTGCCAGTAGATGGTTCCTGCGGGGCGCAATCCCGGGAATTCGACGCGCACGTCCATCGCAAGGTCTTCATCCGGCACAGTACAACCGCGGATGTGGTGGATGGCGACCTCTTTTGCAATCTCCTGGCCGGGCCATGATGGATAGGTTTGATGCACGCTGTCGTGGTTCATCGCCCGGTACTCAGACGATGTGCAGGCCCGGGCAGTCCCGGCGCCTGCAACCATCAGCGCGACTCCTCCTGCAAGCACGCCGAGGCCTCTTTTAGCTGATCTGTTCCGCATCACTCGTAATCCGCCGTCACCACGATTTCAGCCTGCACGGCACCTGCGCTCACCCCTGCCACAGCCGGCAGGTAGTAGCCGGCTCGCAGTGGGTAGCTGGCTGTCGCACCACTCACCACCACCTCTATGCCGGTGTCACCGTTCTTCAGATACGTGTTTCCTGTGGAACCGGCCAGCAATGCGACCGATACGCCATCGGCCGCATCAGTGGCGGCGGTGTTCTTCCAGCGATCGGCATCGCCATCGGCTGCAGTACCGGCGAAGGACAGCGTGGCCTTGCCCACGCCCACACAGCCAGTGAAGTCCAAGGTGCCAGCTTTGAGCTTGTTGTCGCCCTGCACCAGTTCATCGGCCTTGATCGGGTCCAAGTCAATAGCAGGCGCCGCCAGGGTGCAGGTACCCGGCAGCACACGGCCGGTGATTGTCAGTGTGGCCTGGTCAGCGAATGCGGCCGAAGCACTCAGGCATAGCGCGGCGGCGGTTGCCAGCTGAAGGAAGGAACGGGACATGCGGAAGCTCCTGTGAGCGATGAAAGGGACAACGGGAATTACGGGGCCGTGTTCTCGACCGCTTCTGGCGTGGCCACCTGCAGACCCTCCGGCGGCAACGGCTGCGGCACGCACACGGCCTGGCTCCACGACAACCCGTACGCGTCCGGCGCCTCGGGCATGCGGTAGTCGATGCGGCAGCGCCGCTTGCCATCGGGATCGACGATCAACGCGCCGCTGTCCTGCGCACCGCGCAGCTGGATCACCCCGCCCTGCCCCACCGCGCCGACCGGCGCGCCGTCTTCGCTCTGCACCACCGCCGCAAACGGCAGCGACTGACCCAGGGCATCGGTGGCGTCGATGAACAGCGTGCGCTCGCGGCGCACCTGGAACGGCACGCGCACGATGCCACCGGCGGTGGGCGCCACACGTTGCGAGGTCTGCAGCAGCTCCACCTCGATCGGCAGGCCGGACGGATCCAGGTCAATGGTGTTCCAGCGATAGGGGCTGATGTGCGGCAGCAGCGCGTAGCCATTGCGCGCTACGCGCAGGTCAGTGCTGCTGCCGATGCGCGCGCCCTGCGCACCCGGCGCCTGCACCAGTACGAAGCCGTCGCCCACGGGAGCGCCCAGGTTCAGGCCACCGCTGTGCAGCGCCACGCTGCCCGATGCGCCAAGCGACAGGCTGCGGTAGTCGCCACTGCGGCTGTAGCCAGCATTGAGATTGCCACGGCTGCCTTGCCACGCGGCATAAGCACTATGGCTGTTCTGTCCATTGCCTTGTGAGCCGGACAGGCTGTAGCTCAGCGCACGTGACTCACCCAGGCTGCCGGTGATGCCCAGCTGCGACTGCCTGCCACTATCGGCGTGGCTGAGCTGGGTGCTGGCACGCGGTGCGTTGGCGCTACGGCCCAGCGGCACGCTGAGGGTGAATGCATAGCGGGTGTCCTGGCGGCCATCGCCCACGCGGAAGCGCAGCGCGGACACACCGTAGTTGACCCGCCCCAGCGTGCTCTGGAAGCCCACCTGGAAATCGTTGCGGCGTCGGGCGCTGTCCCAGTAAGACACATGGCCGCCGCTGAGATACAGGTTGCTGCGCTGGCCGACCTTCTGCGAGAAGTTCACCTGGTAGCGCTGGCGGGCGCGCTGGCCGTAACCCCAGTCGTCGCTCTGCGCGCGTGCCACATCGTTGAGGCTGAGGAAGCCGCGCGTACTGTAGCGATACGCGGCCAGGCCGAAGTTGGTACCGGTGCGCGCCACGTAACGTTGGTAATTCACGCGGAAGCTGTTGCCGGTGGCGGTGTCGTTGCCGCGCAGGCGGGCGCGCGAATGGGTGACATCGGCACCGAATGCACCGATGGCCGTGTTGACCGCAGCACCGGCGAGCAGGGCGCGATAGTCCTCACCCAGCTGCGCGCCACCCAGCACGGTAAGCCGGTTGTTCAGGCCGCGCGCGTAGGTGCCCTCGGTGAAGCGCAGCGCCTGCAGCGTGTTGCCGGTGTCGCGCAGCTCGCCGGCGGTGACTGCGAAGCGCGACGACCCAGCGCGCAGCGCCTGCGGTACAGCGGAGAAGTTGACGCTGAAGCGTTGCACGCGGCCATCGGCTTCGGTAACGCTGACGTCCAGATCGCCGCCGAAGTTGGTGGGATACAGATCCTCGATGGTGAACGGGCCCGGCGCCACATTGCTTTCGTGAATGATGCTGCCGTTCTGGCGGATGGTGACCACCGCATTGCCTTCGGCAATGCCCTGCACCACCGGCGCATAGCCGCGCAGCGAATCGGGCAGCATGCGTTCGTCGCTGGCCACGCGCACGCCGGTAAACGGCACGCTTTCGAACAGCTCGCCACCGGTGTTGCCCTGGCCCAGCAGCAGCTGGCTGTTCCAGCGCGGAATGTCGCGCTGTAGATGGCTGCTGATGACCTCGTGGCGGGTGCCTTGGCTGCCATGGGTGAACGACGCGCGGTGGCGCAGGCGCCATGCGCCCAGGTTCAGGCCCGCCTGAAGGCCGAGGTAGCTGCTGTCGCTGCCCTGGCTGCGGTAGTGGTTGGCGCTGTAGTCGATGAAGGCGGCGGTGATGCCGTCGTCGCGCAGTTCCGGTGCCACGAAGCCACGCGCGGCGATGGCCTGGGCCGCTTGCGGAATACTCAGGGACAACTGCAACTCGCCGCTGTCAAAGGTGGTACTGGCACCCTCCACCAGCGCGGGCAGATCCACACAGGTGTTCTCTTCGGACGGCAGGGCCTCAAGAAACGCAGGCTTCAATGGCAACCCGCGTACCAGCATCGGAGAAAGGCATGGCACCGCGATCTGCGGGTCGTCCTGGATGACAAAGCGGATGTCCTGGCTGCGCAGGAACTGGCCGTTCACATGCACGTCCACCGCGTAATCGCCAGCCGGCAACGGATTGCCGTTGGCGTATCGCGCCATGTCGATGGCTTCGCCGCCGATCAGGAAGCCTTCGCTGAACTCAACCGGCGCAGCGGCGGCATCGAACGCCAGCCCCGTCGACAACACCGCACCGATGGCAGTGCAGAGCGAACGCGTGGCGGCACGGGCATGGCCAACGGCCATCATCGGTAGTCGGCGGTCAGCACCGCCTCGCCTTTGACGTCGCCGGGCACCAGCGGATCGGCTGTACGCAGATAGCGCGCACTGAACGGGATGGCCTGCTGGCCCTTGCTGGACCAGCCATGCGACCACGCCTGGCCGAACTGCACTGGCTGGCCACCGCGTAGCAGCTGCACCTGCACGCCGCCGGCGGTGGTGCCGGGGGCAGGTGCGAGCTGGCCGTTGCTGCTGCCAGGATCATTGGCATCGGCCAACGACAGCTGCACGTCGATGTTATCCATCGGGCAGTTCATCGCGACGTCGAAGCTGGATTCCTTCGCGTTGCTGCCGCTGGCGGCGAGTTCGTTGGCGAGAACGTCGTCGAGGGTGTGGGAGGCGTTGGCGAGGGTGCAGGTAAGAAGCGGGATATTCAGTTCCAGCGTAAAGGAATGTCGGAAGCGATTCCCGGGGTCGTTTTCCGACCAGACCTCGATTGTTCCCAGATGCGTACGCGGCACACGCTCCATTGCGCCACCACGAAAGAAGACACGCATCTGCACAAAGTGGTCGATTGTTCGAGAAGCGGGCAGAACCGCAGCCACATGTCGATTGACCTGCCCGTTGTGCAACGCGACTCCCGAACCCAAACCCGATTGGAGCGGCAGGGCGTGACTGAAGATGAGGAGAGGCGAACGTTCACTTACCTGATAGGCGGGGTAGACCCTCCCGTCCGAGACGATGTCTCGCACATAGGTCAAGCCTGGAAGTGTCATTTCCACCAGAAACACCATCTGCCCCTGGGGACAGTCGAACGAATCGGTGATTGAGCTTCCCGTGCCAGCAAAGTAGCGATCAGGAAAGTCGACATTGGGCATCGAACGCGATATTTCTTCGTCACGATCTTCGAAACTCAGTCTCTGGCAGGCCGATGCATCGGCAACGACCGCTGCATGTAGGCCCGCAAATGCGAGAGCAAGCGCATACGGCATGACCCCGTGAGCCCGCGAGATATTCATGAAGGTTGCTTTGAAAGCCAATCGAGGCCGCGCAGTCTAGGCAGCGGCACTGTCACTTCCTATCGGATTTATTGCAGTTCGCGAACGTCAACGCGCTTTTGCAACTTGTTGCATTCCGCGGCCTGGCGCGCGCATCGAAACTGGTCGCACTGGCTGCCGTGGGCGGCCACCGCGTGCCTCCATTCCACTACAGAGAACTGTCATGCCACTCACACTCCGCCTCCTGTCGCTTTCCGCCCTCGCGGTCGCCGCGCCGTCGGTGTCAGCCGAGACGCTGGAAATCACCGGCGAACTGATGACCTCCACCTGCTCGGTGGGCTCCACCGGTGGCACCATCACCGTACCGATGGGCAAGGTCGATCTGGCCTCGGTCAACGCCAGCACCCGTGCCGGCCAGAAGAACTTCACCATCGCCCTGGACTGCTCGGGTTCGGGTGCATCACAGGATGTAGGTGTGCGCTTCGGCGGCACGCCCGATGGCAGCACCGGCAACCTGGCACTGACCGCGGCGTCTTCTGCAGCCAATGTTGGCGTGGCCCTGTACGACGCTGCGGGCAACCAGCAGAAGATCGGTGAGGACCCGGCCGTGTGGGTGACCATCGCCGCCGGTGGCAGCGGCCAGCTGGACTACAGCGCGTGGTACGCCTCACCGGCGCAGAACGCGCAGGCAGGCACCGCCAATGCCTCGGGCGACTTCGTGGTGCTCTACAAGTAATCCGCTTCCGGCAGGCCAGCGCCACGCTGCGCTGGCCTGCACCCTTGAATGAGGTTGACCATGAAACTCCGCGCCAGGACGTGGAAATGCGCGCTGCTGGCCGTGTCGGTAGCGCTGCCGGCATCGGCCGCGGTGACACTGCAGGGCACGCGCATCGTTCACGACGCCAGCAAGGGTCGCGACGTAACGGTCAGGGCGAGCAACGTGGGTGAACTGCCGGCGATGACCCAGGTGTGGATCGATGACGGCGACAGCCAGTCGCGCCCGGAGAGCGTACGCACGCCGTTCCGGCTGACACCCGCCGAGCCGCGACTGCTACAACCGAAGCAGGGCCAGGCATATCGCGTCACCTACGCACCGCGCCCGTCGGAGTCACCGCTGCCAACCGATCGCGAATCGGTGTTCTATTTCAACCTGCTGGACATTCCGCCCAAGCCCAGCGATGCCAGTGGCAAGAACCTGCTGCAGTTCGCGGTGCGTACGCGGGTGAAGCTGTTTCATCGACCCGCCGGGCTGCCGGGCAATGCACGCGACGCAGCAGCCACGCTGCAGTGGACTGCCGATGGTGATGCGCTGCAGGTACGCAACCCGAGCGCGTACCACGTGTCGTTGAGTTCATTGACGCTGGCCGATGGCCGCCGCGTGGACGTGGATATGATCGCGCCGGGGGCACAGGTACGCTATGCGCTGCCGAAAGGTGCAGCGATGCCCGCAACGGTGGCGTTCAAATGGCTGGATGATTACGGCACGCCCCGTGAGGCCGAGGCGCGCGTTGATCGGTAAACGTAGATCGGGCTTCCGCAGTGCTCCGGCAATGACTTGCACTGAGGGTGGCATACGCGTCACGCTGCACGCCACAGCCTCACAACCCAGGTTCGCACCATGGCGTCACCCCCGGGCTCCGTGCTTGCCACCCTGCAAGGCCTGCAGCGCCGGCTGCTGTTCGGCGGCGGTGCCATCTTGACCCTGCTTCTCCTGGCCGCCGGCTGCGCGGCGCTGTGGCTGCGGCTGGAAACGGTGCACCTCAACGAGCGCGAGGCGCTGCAGCGCGGCCAGCAGACGGTGGATCGCTACATTGGCGAGCGCAGGCGGGCCTACGTGGCCAGCTTGAACACCAACGCCATGCTGTGGGCTACCCAGCAAACCGCACTGGTGGCCGGTGGCCTGCCTGTTGCTGCCCGCTTTTCAGCACAGGATGGCCAGGCCGGCGTGGTGGCCCCCGGCGCCCTGTCCGTCCCTTGGCTGGCGCTGTCCCCGCGCGAGGGCCGTCTTCCGCCACAGGTGGAGGCGGCGTACCTGGGCATGGTGCAGACCTATTCGGCGTACATGGCCGCCACCGTAGCGGCGCAGGATTCGCCCACTTCCTTGATCTCCTTCGCCTTCGAACCGGAAGGGCGCCTGTTTGCGATCGCCGGGCTGCATGATGAAGCGCAGCTGCTGCAACTCATGAAGGTGCCTACCCGTGAACAGGCACTGGCCGCGCTGGCACAGACCGCCGATGCCGGCTGGCAGTCAGCGGGGGCGGAGTCCGAGCTTCAACTGGCCAGCGGCCAGCTGCGCGCCTACTTCGGCCGCAATCCGTTCACCGGCGAGGATGCACTGGTCACCCAGATGCGCCTGCGCAGCAATGGCGTCCCCTTCATCAACCGGCTGACGTTTGAACCGCTTCAAGGCCTGCGCGAGCGGTTGGAGGAGGCCAGCCCGGGGATGTGGGTGGTGCTGGACCGGCAGGGAAACGATGTTCTGCGCAGCGCTGCGGACGCTGCGATTTCCGGGCGTGCGCTGCGCGCCGCGCCATCGCCCCGGCCTATGCTATTGGCACTGCCTGCCGGCCGTGCCTTCGTGATGTCCGCACCCTTGCAGGGCATCGACTGGACGCTGCTGCGGCTCTACCGCTGGACCGACATCTGGGCGGCGCAGCGGACCTATCTGCTCGGCGGTGGGCTGGCCCTGGCCGCCCTGCTGGCCGCACTGTGGACGCTGTTGCTGCTGGTGGACCGGCGCGTGCTGCGGCCGGCGCTGGAAGAAGCCGCACGGGTGCATGAAAGCGAAGCGTTGAGCCGCACCTTGATCGAAACGTCGCCGGTCGGCCTGTGCCTGCTCGACCAGCAGAGCGGGCAGGTGATCCTGCACAACCAGGCACTGCAGCAGCTGATCGGCGACACCACCGGCAACCTGTTGGACGCACTGGTCGGCCGCCTGGTGCAACGCGTTGACGGCCAGGTACACGGGCAGCTGTTCGAGGCGCCGTCCGCGGATGAGCACGGTCCATCGCGCTACCTGCAATCCATCGTGGCCGCCGCGCGCTACCAGCGGCGGGCGATCTGGGTCTGCGCGGTGACCGATGTGACCGCACAGACGGAAACCCAGCAGCGTCTGCTGGATGCACGGCGTCATGCCGAACAGGCCCAGCACGATGCCGAGGCTGCGGACCAGGCCAAGACGGCCTTCGTGGCGATGATCAGCCATGAAATCCGCACCCCTTTGAGCGGCGTGCTCGGCCATCTTGAACTGCTTGCCCGCCAGACCATGCCGGCGGCGGCGCACGCGCATGTCGCGCGCGCGCGCAGCGCCGCCGATGTGCTGCAGGGGCTGGTGAACGACACCCTCGACCTTTCCCGTATCGAAGCCGGGCTGATGACGCTGGAACCGTCGCCTTTCGATCCGCGTGCGCTGCTGCAGCAGACTGCGACACTGTTCGAACCACAGGCTGCCGCGAAGGGCCTGCGCCTGGAGCTGCACACCGGCGATGCGCTGGGGCCAGCCTACGTGGCGGACGCAGGCCGTGTGGCGCAGGTGATCAACAACCTGGTGGGCAACGCGGTGAAGTTCACGGCATCGGGAACGGTGGCGGTCAGCGTTGATGCCTCGCTGCGGTCCGATGGCACCGAGTGGCTGCACGTGGAGGTGCGCGATACCGGCCCGGGCATCGATGCCGAAGCACAGGCCGTGTTGTTCAAACCGTTCGTGCAGGTCGGTGCCGGCTCGGCACGGCAGCACGGCGGCAGCGGCCTGGGGCTGGCCTTGTGCCAACGCTTCGCCGAACTGCTCGGCGGCACCCTCGGCGTGCGCAGCACCCCGGGCACCGGCAGCGTTTTCCGCCTGGACATTCCAGCACGCCGGACCACCGCCGTGGCAGGCACGCCGCCACGGCCAGCGCCTGTAGAGCGCGCGCATTCCCCGCGTGGCCACGCCTTGCTGGTGGATGACAGCGTGATCAGCCGTGACGTGACGCTGGGGCAACTGCATGCGCTGGGTTGGCAGGTCACCCTCGCGGCCGACGGCGAGGAGGCGTGGCACCGCTGGCGCGGGGGCCGGTTCGACATCGTGCTGACTGATCTGAACATGCCGCACCTGGACGGATACGGGCTGGCCCGGAAACTGCGTGCGGATGACCCCTCCATCCCCATCGTCGCACTCACCGCCAATGCGATGCCCGAGGACGCGCAGCGCGTACGCGAGGCCGGTATGTCCACACTGCTGCTGAAGCCGCTCGATCTGCCGTCGCTGCAGGCCGCGCTGCATGGATTCGACCTCGATCGCTCGGCACAGCCACCCTTACCTCCGGTGGTGAGCGAGGCGGTTCAGCGGCAGATGCGCGAGGCGTTCCTGCAGACCGCGCATCGCGACTACGCGGCGCTGACCCAGGCGCTGGACAGTGCCGACGCACCGGCCATGATCGATCAGCTGCACAGCTTCGCCGGCGCGCTGGTATTTCTGGGAGAAGCCCAGGCAGCGCGCAGCTGCCAACAGGCCGAGCAGGCCTTGCGTAGCACCGGTGTGACAGATGCGACGTCGAAGGCGATCGTCATTGAGGCTATCGCGTTGATCGCGGCGAGCATCGAACGTCAGGTTGCCGCGCAGCAGCAGGCATGACCTGCGTGCTCAGCCGGCGAAGTGCTCGTACCCGCTGGGGCCGTCGTGGCCTTCGGTGTGCACGCCCTGCCCTTCCATGATGCGGCCGATGCGGGTGATCGGCAGATCCAGCGATTCGGCAACGAAGTGCAACGCGTCGCGCTGGTCGGCGGCGGCGGTGAAGCACAGTTCGTAATCGTCGCCGCCGTGCAGCGCGCACTCACGGGCAACATCGCGGCCCAGCAGTTCGCGCAGCGCCGCTGACATCGGCAACGCATCGGCATCGACTTCGGCGCGCACGCCGCTGCGGGCAGCAATGTGGCCAAGGTCGGCCAGCAACCCATCGGAGATATCCACGGCCGCATGCGCGAATGCACGCAGGCGCAGGCCGAGGGTGACGCGCGGGGTCGGCCGCAGCAGGCGCAGGCGCAGGCTTTCGTAATCGGCCAGCAGCGTGGCGGTGGCCACGTTCAGCGCACCCTGCTGCCATAGCCGCAGCGCACCGGCAGCGTCGCCGAGGGTGCCGCTGACCCAGATGTCATCGCCAATCTGTGCGCGATCACGACGCAGCGCCTGGCCGCGCGACACCTGCCCCATCGCAGTGACCGACAGCGACAGCGGGCCACGCGTGGTGTCGCCACCAATCAGGGCGATGTCGTGCTGGTCGGCCAGTGCGAAGAAACCGTCGGCGAAGGCCTCGATCCAGTCTTCGCTGGCTTCCGGCAACGACAGCGCCAGCGTGCACCACGCCGGGCGCGCGCCCATCGCGGCGAGGTCGGACAGGTTGACGGCCAGCGTCTTCCAGCCGATATCGAACGCCGGCGTTTCGGCCGGGAAGTGCACGCCGCTGTTGAGCGTATCGGCGGTGACCACCAGCTGTTCGTTCGGGCGTGGCTGCAGCAGTGCGGCGTCGTCGCCAATACCGAGCACGATGTCGTCGCGCTCGGCGGTGCGGGCGCGGATGCGGTCGATGAGGGCGAATTCAGCCAGGGACATGGGGCGTTCCCGTGGGGGTGGCGGCGATATCGGGCATCGGTGCCAACCAAGGTTGGCACCCACCAGAAGCGGAGTCAGGGCCGGCATCGACCCAGCAGGTCACGGCCCGTCCAGGACGAGCAGAACCGGGTCAGTGACCCGATTCGACCTTGCGCCATTCCACGGCGGCACGATCCAGCACGCCGTTGACGTAGGTGTGGCCGTGTTCGGAACCGAAGCGCTTGGCCGATTCGATGGCTTCGTTGATCACTACGCGGTACGGCACATCCAGGCGGTAGCGCAGCTCGTAGGCGGCCAGGCGCAGCACCGCGCGTTCGATCGCGTCCACTTCTTCGATGCCGCGGTCCAGGTACGGGCCGAGCGCTTCGTCGATGTCGCGGCGGTTGTCGAGCACGCCGTGCAGCAGTGCCTCGAAGTACGCCAGATCGGCGATTTCGCGGGCCTGCTCGTGAGCGAACTGGGCGATCAGCGACTGTGCGTTGCCGCCGGAGATCTGCCAGGCGTAGATGGCCTGCACGGCACGACGGCGGGCGCGCGAGCGCAGCACCGGATCGACGCCATCGCGGCGGACGGGTTTACCGGAGGGCTTGCCCTGGGTGTTCTTGTTCATGGCAGCTGCTCCAGAAGATTGACCATTTCCAATGCGGCGAGTGCGACTTCCTCGCCCTTGTTGCCGTGGCTGCCGCCTGCGCGGGCCTCGGCGTCTTCAACGCGTTCCACCGCCAGCACGCCGTTCAGCACCGGCACGCCGAAGTCCAGCTGCACGCGCATCAGGCCTTCGGCGCAGCGGTCGGCCACGTGTTCGTAGTGGCGGGTATCGCCACGGATCACGCAGCCCAGGGTGAGGATGGCGGCGTGTTCATGGGCCGCGGCCAGGCGCGCGGCCACCAGCGGCAGCTCCCAGGCACCCGGCACGCGGATCACGTCGATGTTGGCTTCGGTGATGCCGTTGCCGGCCAGGCTCTGGCGGGCGCCAGCGACCAGCGTATCGGTGATGCGGGCGTTCCAGCGGCTGGCCAGGATGGCGAAGCGCGCCGATTCGGGAGTGCGAAGATCGCCTTCGTAGTGGCTCATATGCGGCTTGGGGGACTCGATAAGGGGGTAATTCTAGCGTGGATGGGCCCCGGCCGTGGCTGGCGGGGGCCTGGGGAACCCGCCGGGCATGGCCCGGCGCTACCGGATTAGGGGGCGCCGGGGTAGCGCCGGGCCATGCCCGGCGAGCGCAGCGGGCGCGTTACGGGGTAACCGTCTCCACCACTTCCAGGCCGTACCCGGCCAGGCCGATCTGGCGGCGCGGGGTGCCCAGCACGCGCAGCTTGCCCAGGCCCAGGTCGGACAGGATCTGCGCGCCGGCACCGTTGCGGCGCCACTGGCTCACGTCCTTGTCCTTGCCCGGCACCACCGGCGCCGGCTGCTGGCGCAGGCGGGCCAGCAGGGCCTCGCCATCACGCGGGGCTTGCAGCACCACCATCACGCCACTGCCTTCAGCATCGATCGCACGCAGGGCATCGGTGGCGGCCACGCCGAAGTCATCACGGCGCCAGTGCAGCAGGTCGGCCAGCGGATTTTCCACCTGCACCCGCACCAGGGTGGGGGTGTCGGCATCCGGCGTGCCACGGACCAGGGCGAAATGCAGGTCGTGGGCGATGCGGTCGCGGTAGGTAACCAGCTTGAACGGGCCGAATTCGGTGTCGATCTCGCGCTCGTCCACGCGTTCGACGGTCTTTTCGGTGGCCAGGCGGTAGGCGATCAGGTCGGCGATGGAGCCCATCTTCAGGCCGTGCTCGCGGGCGAACACTTCCAGTTCCGGGCGGCGCGCCATGCTGCCATCCGGGTTCAGGATCTCCACCAGCACGCCGGCCGGTTCCAGCCCGGCCAGCATGGCCATGTCCACGGCGGCTTCGGTGTGGCCGGCGCGGGTCAGCACGCCACCCGGCTGAGCGATCAGCGGGAAGATGTGGCCAGGCTGGTGCAGGTCCGACGGTTTGGCGTTGGGTTTCACCGCAGTGCGGATGGTGTGGGCGCGGTCGTGCGCCGAGATACCGGTGGTGACGCCCTCGGCGGCTTCGATACTGACCGTGAAGTTGGTCTGGAACTGCGCGGTATTGGCCTGCACCATCGGCGCCAGGCCGAGATCGGCGGCGCGGGTGCGGTTCAACGGCAGGCAGACCAGGCCACGGCCATGGGTGACCATGAAGTTGATGTCGCTGGCCTTGACCAGCTCGGCGGCCATGATCAGGTCGCCTTCGTTCTCGCGGTCTTCGTCATCGACGATGACCACCATGCGGCCCAGGCGGATGTCTTCCAGGATGTCCGGAATCGGGGCGAAATTCATGCGACATCTCCCTGTGGGTGCTGACCGTTGGCCGGCACACTGATCAGGCGCTCCACATACCGGGCGACCAGATCGATTTCAAGATTGACCGCGCTGCCCACGCCTGCGGCGGAGAAGGCGGTGTTGGCGACGGTGTGCGGAATGAGGGCGACTTCGAAGCCTTCATCGTCCACTTCGTTGACGGTGAGGCTGACGCCGTCCACGCAGATCGAGCCCTTCTTGGCGATGTAGCGGCGCAGCGCGGCCGGCGCGGCGAAACGCCAGCGCTGGGCACGCGCGTCTTCGTGGATGGACAGCACCTGGCCGAGGCCGTCCACGTGGCCGCTGACCAGATGGCCGCCCAGGCGGTCGGTCGGGCGCATGGCACGTTCGAGATTGATGACCGCCCCTTCGCCCAGCTGGCCCAGCGTGGTCAGGCCCAGGGTCTCGGTGGAGGCATCGGCCTGGAAGCTGCTGGCGTCGAATGCGATGACGGTGAGGCAGACGCCGTTGATGGCAATGCTCTCGCCCATCTGCACGTTGTCGAACGGCAGATTCCCGACATTGAAGGTGAAGCGGACATCGCCGCCGATGGATTCGCGTGCGGCCAGACGGCCGACGCCTTCGATGATTCCAGTAAACAAGAAACGTTCTCCGCGAAAAGTGAGCGAAAAACGCCGCAAGGCAAACAGGCACGCGCAGGGCATGAGCCCTGTGGCACCGTCTTCTTTCATCCGGACTATGACCGTCGGCTCCGGCATTGGACCGGATCTGCTGACCCCCGGCCGTGGGCCGGGGCGCTCGCGGGCTCGTGCTTGCGCACCTACCGCCGGTGGGGAATTGCACCCCGCCCTGAAGACGTTTGTGTACCGGCGAACCGGCGTGGCTAGTGTACCAGCCCGGGCTGAACGGGGTCGGATGCCACAGCTGTGACGGCCGTCGCTCGCAATTTGTAAAACTTTCATTAAAATTCCACCCCGGACGACATGAGGTCGCCACGGGCAGCCCGCTGGGGCAGGCCCGCCAAAGGACTGAAATTCACAGGAATTCCCATGCGCAAGATGCTGATCGTGGCCGCCCTGCTGGCCGCCGCCCCGCTCTCGGCTTCGGCCGACGCCCTGAGCTACACCTACGTCGAAGGCGGTTGGACGCAGGTCAAGGTTGACGACAACGCACTGGACGACCCGAAGGTCGACGGCGGCTACCTGCGTGGCTCCGTGGCCATCGCCGAACAGGTCTACGTGTTCGGTGGCTGGTCGCGCACCAGCAAGACCTACCATTACAGCGACGGCTCGCTGAAGCTGGAACTGAATCAGCCGGAGCTGGGCATCGGCTACCACATGCCGTGGACCGACCGCCTGGACTTCACCGCCGATATCGCCTGGGTGCGCCAGAGCGCTGAACTGACCGACCGTTACGACGGCTACAGCGACCGCTACAAGGACCACACCAACCTGGGCCGCGCCACCCTGGGCATCCGCGGCAAGCCGTCGCGCATGACCGAAGCCTGGGCCAAGGCCGGCTACATGGACGGCGGCAACAACTTCAAGGGCACCTGGGTCGGCACCGTCGGCGGCCAGATCAACTTCACCAGGACCTGGGGTCTGGTGGGCGAGATCTCCGGCTACCGTGACGTCACCCAGTACTCGGCCGGCGTGCGCGCCAGCTTCTGATCCAACGATCGCTCCTCGTCGTGCGATCGAACGGGCCCCGCAAGGGGCCCGTTTTTTTGGCCGGGGTACACCGCCATGTGACCTCTGGCCGCCATCGAAAGTAGCGCTGGATGCGCTAGGCTTGCGCGCCTCTGGAACAGGAAAACACCGTCATGAAGACCCCCACCCGTACACTTCTGGCCAGCGTGCTGCTGTGCGCCCCGCTGATTGCCAGCGCTGCACCGGCCCAGCTGACGCCCGAGCAGGCCTTCGACCTGTACGCACGCGTGCTGCTGGAAGACGACGCGGCCGCCACGCGCACGCTCAACGACGCACTGAAGCCGGCCTTCGAAGGCCAGGACGCCGTGACCCCCAACCCGGGTGCGCTGGCCAAGGCATTGGCCGAGCCGTGGCAGACCGTGCTGGCCAGCGCCGGTGACAAGTCCGACGCTGCGGCCACCGAAGCGCTGTATGCCAAGGCGCTGCGTGATTCGAAGTGCCGCGCGACCAAGAGCGTGGTCGAAGACAACGAATACGTTGAAGACCAGAAGCTGGCGCGGATCACCTACAGCTGCCAGCTGCCCTACCTGGGCAAGGTCCGCCCGCTGTTTGCCGCCAGTCTCGCGTCTGATGCCAGCCCGGCCGCGCGCAAGCAGTTCACCGATGCCTACACCCAGGCACTGCAGAGTGGCGTGCGCGTGCCGGTCAGCGGCACCTTCACCCTGTACCCGGCCAAGGACAACGGCTACTGGTACAGCGGTAATTTCGATGATCTGGTGGGCACCGTAGCCGGTGCGCTGGCGCCGTTCGAGGACTGGATGCAGGATGCACAGGCCGCCAGCGCGCCGAAAGTAACCGGCGTACCGGGCTGCGACCTGCTGCTGCAGCAGCACCGCGCCTGCGTGGCGAAGATCGCGCCGGAGCAGATCAGCGGCGTGGATGCGATGGCCGAGGAACTGAAGGCCAAGGCGCAGGTGCAGTCGGCCGAGGAGATGACGCAGGAGTGCAAGGCACTGCGCCCGATCGCCGAGATGATGTGGACCGACGAATGCGCGTGAGGTGGTAAGCGGTAGCGCCGGGCCATGCCCGGCGGTTCCATCCCACGACATGCGCCGGACAATGCCCGGCGCATGTCATTGCGCTACGACCGCAGCAACAAGCGGATGTCCTCACCCACCTGCCGCTGATCCACCACGTGCAGCCGCCGCTGCTGGTCCATCGCCTCGATGCCGAGGCCGGCCAGCAGCGGACGACCGTTATCGCCCAGCAGCGTGGGCGCCTGATACAGCAGCAGTTCGTCCACCCAGCCGCCGCGCAGCAAGGCACCGGCCAGCGTCGCGCCGGCTTCGGTATGCACTTCGTTGATGCCACGTTCGGCCAGCAGCGCCAGTACCGCGCCCAGGTCCAACCGCCCATCAACACAGGGCACGCTGGCAAATTCGGCGTCGGCCGCATCCGGTGCGCTTACTGCTGTGCCATGCAGGTACAACGTCGGCGCCCCACCCTCGCGCACACGGCTGCATTCCAGCGAGCGCAGGCGTGAATCGAGCACCACGCGCAGCGGTGGCATCACCTCGGTATCGGCCAGGCGCACGGTCAGCATCGGGTCGTCGGCCAGCACGGTGTCGGCGCCGGTCAGGATCGCACCCGCACGTGCGCGCCAGTGCTGCACGTCTTCGCGCGCGGCCGGACCGGTAATCCACTTGGAGCTGCCATCGGCCATCGCGGTACGGCCATCGAGGCTGGCGGCCAGCTTCACCCGCAGCCACGGGCGGTTGCGCTCCACGCGCGACAGGTAACCCTTGTTGAGCTCGCGCGCCTGTGCCGCCATCAGCCCTTCGGCGACGTCGATGCCTGCATTGCGCAGCAGATCGAAGCCACCGCCATCGACCTTGGGGAACGGATCGCGCATCGCCGCGACCACACGCGACACGCCCGCTTCGATCAGTGCCAGCGCACACGGTGGCGTGCGCCCGTAGTGCGCGCAGGGTTCCAGGGTGACGTAGGCGGTGGCGCCACGGGCGTCGCTGCCGGCCTCGCGCAGCGCGAACACTTCAGCGTGCGGACCACCGGCGCGCTGGTGCCAGCCCTGCCCGACCACGCGTTCGCCGTGGGCGATCACGCAGCCGACCATCGGGTTGGGGCGGGTGGTGTAGGCGGCACGCTCGGCCAGGCGCAGTGCGTTGGCCATGTGCAGGTGGTCGAGGACGGAGAACGGGGTGGTCATGCGGCCATGGTAACGCCGCCGGTGTGCATCCATGCCATCAGTGCCAACCAAGGTTGGCATCTACCAGGGAAAAGGCGGTCAGCCCTTCTTCTTCTTGGTCAGGGCAATCACGTCACCCAGCAGCTGCAGCTGTTCGGTGCTGGACGGCAGGTCGCGTTCCAGCTTTTCGATCTCCTCGCGGAAATCGGCCACGTCCTCGAAGCTGCGGTAGACCGAAGCGAAGCGCACATAGCCGACGTGGTCGAGCTTGCGCAGTTCGTTCATGACGAACTCGCCGACCTTGATCGAAGGCACTTCGCGCTCGCCGCTGATGCGCAGCTGGTGGACCACGGCGCGTACCGCCGCTTCGATCTTGTCTTCGGCCACCGCACGCTTCTGCAGCGCGCGGTCGAAGCCAGCGCGGACCTTGCGCTGGTCGAACGCCTCGCGGGTGCCATCGCTCTTGACGATGGCCGGCAGCTTCAGTTCAACCGTTTCCAGGGTGCTGAAGCGCTCGCCGCAGGCTTCGCATTCACGCCGACGACGGATCGTCGCGCCGTCTTCGGAGACGCGCGAGTCGATGACCCGGGTATCGGCATGTTGGCAGAAGGGGCAATGCATGGAACGCCTGGCTCAGGGAAGTACCTATTGCCACGGTCATGGCAGCGTCGCAAAGGTACCTGAGAAAGGGCCCCGCAGCAAATGCTGTCTGCGCGGAAGTGCCTGCATTTCGGCCGAACAGAGCCTCCAGCGCGGTCAGGGCTGTGCGCTCAACCGGGTGCCGGTGGCGCCGAGGCCGCGCGTGCCCAGCGCAGCCATACCAGGTGCCCGGCCATCACCAGCAACGGTGGGCCAAAGCCGAGGAAGGCCAATGTCGAGATCTCCCCGTGCTTGAAGGTGAAGTACAGCGTGGCGGCAACCACGGCCAATGCGGCCAGCCCCCCCAGCGCCAACCCCACCCAGGCGACAACCGGGGAATCGCGCAGGCCGACAAGGCCACGCCACAGGAACAGGCCGCTCAGCCACAACCACGACAGCAGGCCGATGATTCCGGCGGTCGACCACAGCAGCAACAGTGTGTGCTCGTCGCCTGTCAGGTACTTGCCATCCCATACGACCATCAGCCCCAGCACAGCACCCGTGCCGCCTGCTGCCGCAGTGGGCAGGCCTACCAGCAGGCCGGCGATCGCCATCCAGCGTTTGTGCAGACGCTCATCCATGCGTTCGATGTCCTTCCATGGGCCACGTCATGCGCAGCGTTTGATCCACACCAGCATCGCAGCCGGCACCAGCATCGACGGGCCCAGCAGCAACAGGGTGATGCCTTCGGCGTGCACGGTGATGCCCCACCACAGCGCCAGTCCCAGCGGGGGCAAGGCGGCGAGACCGCCCGCCAGCAGCATCCACCACCAGAGGCGGTGCACGTGCAGCCCGGCACGCCCCTGCATCAGGAAACCCGCGCTGAGCCACAGCCAGGCCAGGCAGCCGGCAATGCCGGCCAGGCCCCACAGCGGCATCACCGTCACCGAGGCCAGCGTGCCATGACCGAACTGGCCCAGCCCCATCAGCAGCAGCATGGTCGCTGCCGCGCCGCCCATCGCCAGGCTGGGCAGGCCAAACAGCACCGCCAGCACGGTGTACAGGTACTTGAGGTGGCGCTCATCCATGCGCGGTTGCTCCAATACCGGGGTCAGAGCCCTTCCCTCGCGGGAAGGGATCCGACCCCACGCCCCGATCAGCCGTAGACCGGGTACTTGCGGCACTGCGCGCTGACGGCGTCGCGCACGCGGGCGATCACGGCGTCATCGTTCGGCGCGTCGAGCACGTCGGCGATCCAGTTGGCCAGGTCCACGCAGTCCTGTTCAACGTAACCACGGGTGGTCACCGCCGGGGTACCCAGGCGCAGGCCCGAGGTCACGAACGGCGAACGCGGGTCGTTCGGCACCGAGTTCTTGTTGACGGTGATGTGCGCCTTGCCCAGCGCCGCTTCCGCGTCCTTGCCGGACACGTCCTTGCCGATCATGTCGACCAGCATCAGGTGGTTCTGGGTGCCACCGGAGACGATCTTGTAGCCGCGCGCGATCAGCGTGTTGGCCATCGCCTGGGCGTTCTTCACCACCTGCTGCTGGTAGGCCTTGAAGCCCGGCTCCAGTGCTTCCTTGAAGGCCACGGCCTTGCCGGCGATGACGTGCATCAGCGGACCACCCTGGATGCCCGGGAACACGATCGACTGCAGCTTCTTGACCAGGTCTTCGTCGGCGCCCTTGGCGACGATGATGCCGCCGCGCGGGCCGCGCAGGGTCTTGTGGGTGGTGGAGGTGACCACGTGGGCGTGCTCCAGCGGGCTGGGGTACACGCCTGCGGCGACCAGGCCGGCAACGTGGGCCATGTCGACGAACAGATAGGCACCGACCTTGTCGGCGATGGCGCGGAAGCGTGCCCAGTCGATCACCTGCGAGTAGGCCGAGAAGCCGGCCACGACCATCTTCGGCTTGTGCTCCAGGGCCAGGCGCTCGACTTCGTCGTAATCGATCAGGCCCTGATCGTTCACGCCGTACTGCACGGCGTTGAACAGCTTGCCCGAGGCATTCACCTTGGCACCGTGGGTGAGGTGGCCGCCGTGGGCCAGGCTCATGCCGAGGATGGTGTCACCCGGCTGCAGCAGGGCGAAGTACACGGCCTGGTTGGCCTGCGAACCGCTGTGCGGCTGCACGTTGGCGTAGTCCGCGCCGAACAGCTGCTTCAGGCGGTCGATCGCAAGCTGCTCGGCGATGTCCACGTATTCGCAGCCACCGTAGTAGCGCTTGCCCGGGTAGCCTTCGGCGTACTTGTTGGTCAGCTGGCTGCCCTGCGCTTCCATCACCGCCGGGCTGGTGTAGTTCTCGCTGGCGATCAGCTCGACGTGGTCTTCCTGGCGCTGGGTTTCAGCGGCGATGGCCTTGGCCAGTTCGGGATCGTAGGATTCGATGCGGACGTCACGCGGGAACATCGGGTACTCCAGCAGGCAGGGAAAAGGGGGTACGGCTCAGCCCCCGATTGTAGCCCCGCACCGGCCTGCTGGGGCCGAAACGGACGGGGCCGGCATCCCCGAAGGAATCCGGCCCCGTATGGTTTCGATTGCGCTGCCCCGCCGTGCCGGTAGATCCACGCCATGCGCGGATATGACCGCCGACTCAGCGGTTGCTGAGCACGTACTGGGCGATCACACCGGTGGCGATGGCAACCAGCAGCATGTTGCCGCGGTCATCGCGGATCCAGTGGTGCCCGTAGGGCGGGCGACGCAGGTGATAGCGCGGGTAGTCGTTCACCACATAGATCGGGCCGCGGTAATAGTCGCGGTAGCGATGGCCGACCTTCCAGCCATAGCCCGGGCCATAGGCCGGGCGGTACACCACACGCGGCGGTGCCGGGCGGTAGTAGCGGTCATGATCACGGTGCCACTCGCGGCGATCCTGGCGGTAGTCGCGCCGGGCCTCGCGGCGGTCGCGTTCCCAGTCACGGCGGTCGTGGCGCCACTCACGGCGATCCTCGCGCCATTCGCGGCGGTCGTGGTTGCGGCGATGGTCGTTGTCGGCGAACGCCGGGGCCACGGCGCCCAGCGCCAGCACAGAGGCCACGGCACTGGCCATTACTCGATTGATGCGCATGTCAGACCTCTGCTCGGGTGGGTGGTGAGCCCATATTGCGCAACCGATCTGAACCGTTTCCGGCTGGAAACGCTTCCCGTTGCAGGACTGTGACCCAGTATTCAGGCCGCGGCCAGCCCGGCGCCCCTTCCCGGGCGCGGCCCGGAACCGGTTCCGGCTATAATTGGCGGTATTCCATTTCAGTCTGTGCCCGCTGCCGCAACGGGATCTTCCCGTGACGGACCGGGCGCAGGGCCGCGCCTACGGAGACCGCATGTCCTCGCAATACATCTACACCATGAACCGCGTGTCCAAGGTGGTCCCGCCCAAGCGGCAGATCATCAAGGACATCTCGCTGTCCTTCTTCCCGGGCGCGAAGATCGGCCTGCTGGGCCTGAACGGCGCCGGCAAGTCCACCGTGCTGAAGATCATGGCCGGCGTGGACACCGATTTCGAGGGCGAAGCCCGCCCGCAGCCGGGCATCAAGGTCGGCTACCTGGCGCAGGAACCGGAGCTGGACCCGACCAAGACCGTGCGTGAAGCGGTGGAGGAAGGCGTGGGCGAAGTGCTGCAGGCCCAGGCCGCGCTGGAAGCGGTGTACGCCGCCTACGCCGAGGAAGGCGCCGACTTCGACGCGCTGGCCAAGGAACAGGAGCGCCTGGAGGCGATCCTGGCCGCTGGCGACGCACACACCCTGGAAAACCAGCTGGACGTGGCCGCCGATGCGCTGCGCCTGCCGCCGTGGGATGCCGTGGTCGGCAAGCTGTCCGGTGGTGAAAAGCGCCGCGTGGCCCTGTGCCGCCTGCTGCTGCAGAAGCCGGACATGCTGCTGCTCGACGAACCGACCAACCACCTCGACGCCGAGTCGGTGGAATGGCTGGAACAGTTCCTGGCGCGCTACACCGGCACCGTGGTGGCGGTCACCCACGATCGCTACTTCCTGGACAACGCCGCCGAATGGATCCTGGAACTGGACCGCGGCCGCGGCATTCCGTGGAAGGGCAACTACACCGACTGGCTGACCCAGAAGGACGAGCGCCTGAAGCAGGAAGACAACCAGGAAAAGGCCCGCCAGAAGGCGATCCAGAAGGAGCTGGAGTGGTCGCGCCAGAACGCCAAGGGCGGCCGCACCAAGGGCAAGGCCCGTCTGGCCCGCCTGGAAGAGCTGCAGTCGGTCGATTACCAGAAGCGCAACGAGACCAATGAAATCTTCATCCCGCCGGGCGAGCGCCTGGGCAATGCGGTGATGGAGTTCAAGAACGTCTCCAAGAAGTTCGGCGACCGCCTGCTGTTCGACAACCTGAGCTTCCTGGTGCCGGCTGGCGCCATCGTCGGCATCATCGGCCCGAACGGTGCCGGTAAGTCGACCCTGTTCAAGATGATCACCGGCCAGGAAAAGCCGGACACCGGCGAGATCGTGGTCGGCCCGACCGTGAAGCTGTCCTACGTGGACCAGAGCCGCGACGCGCTGGAAGGCAACCACAACGTCTTCCAGGAAATCGCGGGCGGCCTGGACATCCTCAACATCAACGGCATCGAGATCCAGTCGCGCGCCTACATCGGCCGCTTCAACTTCAAGGGCCAGGACCAGCAGAAGATGGTCGGTTCGCTGTCCGGTGGTGAGCGTGGCCGCCTGCACATGGCCAAGACCCTGCTGCAGGGTGGCAACGTGCTGCTGCTCGACGAACCGTCCAACGACCTGGACATCGAAACCCTGCGTGCGCTGGAAGATGCGCTGCTGGAGTTCCCGGGCAACACCTTCGTCATCTCGCATGACCGCTGGTTCCTGGATCGCATCGCGACCCACATCCTGGCGTTCGAAGGCGACTCGCACGTGGAGTTCTTCCAGGGCAACTACCGCGAGTACGAAGAAGACAAGCGCCGCCGCATGGGCGACGACGCTGCGCCGAAGCGCCTGCGCTTCAAGGCGCTGAAATAAGGCAACCGGAAAGGCCGCGCTCGCGCGGCCTTTCTCCTTTCGGTAGGTCACCACCGTTGGTGGTGACGCTTCAAGGCGTACCGACCAACGGTCGGTACCCACCACCAACGGGTCGAGATTCCCCATGTCCCTGTTCGAGCGCCTGTTCCAGCTGCAGCAGCACGGCACCACCGTGCGTACCGAGCTGCTGGCCGGTGTCACCACCTTCCTGACGATGTCCTACATCGTCTTCGTGAACCCCGAGATCCTCGGCACCACCGGCATGGACGCGGGCGCGGTGTTCGTGGCCACCTGCCTGGCTGCTGCACTGGGTTCGGCAGTGATGGCGCTGGCCGCCAACTTCCCGGTGGGCATGGCACCGGGCATGGGCCTGAACGCGTTCTTCGCCTTCACCGTGGTCGGTGCCGCTGGCCTGCCATGGCAACAGGCACTGGGTGCGGTGTTCATCTCCGGCCTGGTGTTCCTGGTGCTGTCGCTGACCGGCGTGCGTGCGTGGCTGGTGTCCGGCATCCCCTCGTCGCTGCGCTCGGCCATCGTGGCTGGCATCGGCCTGTTCCTGGCGATCATCGCGCTGCAGAAGTCCGGCGTGATCGTCGGCAACGAAGACACGCTGGTGGCGCTGGGCCCGTTGAACACGGCGCCGCCGCTGCTGGCGCTGGCCGGCTTCCTGCTGATCGCGGTGCTGGAAGCGCGCCGCATCCGCGGTGCGATCCTGATCGGCATCCTGGCGGTGACCGGTGCGGGCTGGGCATTGGGCGATGTGCAGTACCAGGGCCTGGTCTCGTTGCCGCCGAGCCTGGCACCCACCTTCCTGCAGCTGGACCTGCCGGGCCTGCTGCACCATGACGGTGGCGCACCCATCGCAGTACTGCTGCAGGTGGTGCTGGTGTTCGTGCTGGTGGAAGTGTTCGATGCCACCGGCACGCTGTACGGCGTGGTCGGTCGCGCCGGCCTGCTGAAGCTGCCGGGCGCGCAGAAGCGTTTCGGCCGCGCGCTGCTGGCCGACAGCACCGCGATCGTGGCCGGTTCGATGCTTGGCACCAGCAGCACCACGGCCTTTGCCGAAAGCGCCTCGGGCGTGCAGGTGGGCGGCCGTACCGGCCTGACTGCATTGGTGGTGTCGGCGCTGTTCCTGGCCGCGCTGCTGTTCTCGCCGCTTGCGGCGATGGTGCCCAGCTATGCCACCGCGCCGGCACTGCTGTTCGTGGCTGGCCTGATGCTGCGTGAGCTGGTGGAAGTGGACTGGAGCGACCTGACCGAATCGGTGCCGGCCGCGCTGTGTGCGCTGGCGATGCCGTTCACCTACTCGATTGCCAACGGCCTGGCGTTCGGCTTCATTGCGTATGCCGCGCTGAAGGCCGGTACCGGGCGTTGGCGCGAAGTGCATCCGGCGGTGTGGCTGGTGGCGGTGCTGTTCACCCTGCGCTACGCGCTGGAATAAGCGGCCGGCACTACCAGAGCACGCTTCGGCCCGCGACCGGGACTACCAGGCGCGGGGTTCACCCGCCACGCACGGCGCTCTGGGATGATGCGGGCATGGCTCGGCCCGACCTTCCCGCGGATCCGTCTTCGCCGTTGCGCCGTCGCTTGCTGCGCGCGGCAGTGCTGGCGCCATTGGCCGGTACGCTCGCCACTCTGCCCGGCTGCTCGCTGCCGGTGCAGGTCGATGGCACCTTCCTGCAGCCGTGGCGCAGCCACCTGCAATGGGGCCTGGCCGACTGGCAGCGATCCTTGAAGCTTGCGCATACGCTGGGCTGCCGTCAGCTGGTGCTGCAATGGACCGGCATCGTCGGTGGCAGCGACGGCGACTGGTCACTGCCCGACGGCAGCCTGCAGCAGCTGTTCACCGCTGCCAGCGAGAACGACATCCGCATCCGCGTCGGCCTGCCCTTCCAGCAACGCTGGTGGCAGGCTATCGGCGCAGACGACGCCACGCTGCAGGCCTTCCTGGCCGAGAGCCTGGCGCACGCACGCAGCTGGTTGGCACAGGCACCCTGGGCACAGCAGCCAGCCTTCGGAGGCTGGTACCTGCCCTACGAACTGGAGCAGTACCACTGGGCCGATCCGGCCCGCCAGCAATGGCTGGCGCAGTGGCTGCACGGGTTGGTGCAGGCCGCCAGCGCGCGCGGCGGTGACTGTGCGATCTCCTGTTACTTCAGCCGCCTGCAGACCGATGGCAACCTGGTCACGCTGTGGCAGGCGGTGCTGGCACAGGCCACGCTGCGGCCGATGGTGCAGGATGGCGTGGGGGTGGCCGGTGCCGGCAACGTGCAGCAGCTCCAACCGTTGCTCGATCATTTCCATGCACACGGCATCGGCTTCGATGCGATCATCGAACTGTTCCGCGAACTGCCTGGCAGCGCCGCTGATGGCAGCGGATTCAAGGGCGAAACCGCCGATGCCGCACGTATCCAGCGGCAGTTGGCATGGGCACGCGACAGCGGCGCACAGCACGTGCTGGTCTATGCACTGGAGCCATGGCTGACCCAGGACACGCCGCAGGCCGCAGCGCTGCGGCGACGCTGGGGCCTGCGTCAATAGTAGAGGATGGCGGTAGCGAACAGGCCCTTGGCGCGCTGTGTATCACCGCCACCGATCGCGAAGCGGTACTGCACGGTCAGGTCCAGGTAGGAACGCGGCGTGTTGTAGTGGTCCTCGCGGAACCCGTAACGCACGCCCACGCCCGGCCCTGCGCCAAGTGACCAGCTGCGCTGCGTATCGTTGAGCGCGAACGACTGCGCCGGGAACGGCGGATAACGGATGTCGCGCACGCGCGAGCGCTGGTCCAGCCAATCGGCACCCACCACGACATAGGGTGTGACCACCCAATGCGTCTGCCCTGCACCGAAGCGGAAACTGCGCCCGGCGCGCAGTTCACCGGCAGCGAACCACTGTTGGCGATGCAGGCGCCCATTGGCCTCACCCAGGCGCCGCACCGGCGTGCCGTTGGCATCAAGCGCGTCGAGGGTGAAGGTGGCACCGTTGTCGTCCCAGGTGTATCCCCCCTGCGCGTAGCCACTGACCATCCACCACTGGTTCACATCGGTGCGCAGATCGGTGCCATGGTAGTAGCCATAGGTCAGGTAGGACATCCAGCCACCGGAACCACTGGCCAGCCGGTAGCGCGCCAGCGTGCTGGCTTCCAGTGGCCGGTTCAGGGCCAGCTGCAGGCGGCACTGCACCGCTGCCGACTCGGGGTAGACCTCGCCCTGGCGGGTTGCACTGCCGAGGAACTGTCGGCGCTCGATACCAGCACTCAGACCGGTCTGGCCAAACGCGTAGCGCATGCCGAAGGAAGCGATCGTGGAGGGCCAGCCGGTAGTGGAACGCGAGTGGCTGAGGCGCTCCGCGCGTGCACGCGCATCCGGCGTTGATTCGCCGGTGCACGGGTCCACCGCGCGGATCGATTCGTAAGTGCCACCCTCGTCGTACAGCGTGTTGAGCAGGCGCGCGTAGAGTTCCAGCGTGCCATGCTGGTCGTTGAAGGCCGGGGGCCGCCAGAACGCTTCCAGCGTGCTGAACACCGAATCGCCGGGCGTGCTGATCGCCGCACCGCCCACATTGGTCGCCGCCTGGCGCGCACCGCGGAAACCCGCCGAGGCGATCACGCCCCACTCGCGCGAATAGTTGGCGATGGCATTGCGCACGTTGTAGCGCTGATGCGCATCCAGTGACAGCTCGCCGGCATCGGCGCGATCAATGGCGCTGCGCAGCAGCGTCACCGCCTGCGCATGGTCACCGTTGGCTGCGCTGGCGTAGGCCTGGTCGAGCACTACGCTTTTCGGTGCCTTTCCGGTGGCCTCGGCGGCACGGAAGTCGGCCAGTGCGCGCGCCGGTTCGTGGGCCCTCTGGTTGAGGTAGCCGCGCTGCATCAGTGCACCCGCGTCATCAGGACGCTGTGCCAGTGCCGTATCCAGGCGCTGCCGCGCTTCGTCCTGCTGGGCACGGTTGCCCGCCGCCAGCGTGGTGGTCAGCAGGCCTTGCAGGTTCGCGTCGTCCGGTGCGAGTTGCACGGCCTGCCGCGCCTCACCGATGGCATCGGCGTAATCCTGGCGCGCGTAGGCAGCGTAGGCACGCTGTGCGGCACCGCCATCCCCCTGCAGATCGGCCGGCACCAGTTCGCAGACGTTGCCGCTGTCACCGGACTGGCAGTGCTGGACCGGTGCCGGGTAGGCCTCGGCGCTGATGCGGGGAAGCTCGCGACTGGAGCGGATCGCCCGGCTGCGCTGCTCGATGCCCTGCTGCAGCAGCTGCCGTGTCCGTGCATCGCCTTCACCTGCCGGTAGCGCCGCCTGCAACGGTGCCAGCAGCGCAGCTGCGCGTACCCGATCACCTGCGGCCAGCGCCGCATCCACCGCCAGCAGCCGCACGTTGCGCCGCTGCGCGGTTGATCCCGGCGTGGCGAGCGCGGCATCGAAATCCTCATTGGCCCGCAGCGTACTGCCCTGGCGCTGGCGCAGGTAGCCACGCATCACCCGGGCATTGAGATCGTTGGCGTCCACCTGCAATGCCTGATCAGCACTGTGCTCAGCGTCGGCCAGCTGATCGCCCTGCAGCTGCGCGGTGATCAGCAGCAACCGGTATGAAGCAACGTCGGGTGCCAGTTCCACGGCGGCGTGCGCCTGCTCAATGGCGGCGGCATCCTCGCCTGCGGACAGCAATTGATAGGCCTGCTGTGCCTGCAGCAGCGCGCGTTGGCGGCCCAGTGTCACGCGCCGCGCGCGCAGCGCTTCGACATTCGGTGCACCCAACTGCAGCGCGGTGCCGATGGCGGCGTCGGCCTGTTCGGGCTGTTGCTGTGCCTCCAGCGCCGCCACCCACAGCAGGGCCCATGCGCCCTGTTCCGGCTGCTGCCGGAACGCCTGTTCGGCCTTGCTGGCGGCGATGCCCATCTGCCCGGCGTCGTAGGCCGCATAGGCTTCGGTTGCCAGCATGTAGGCCTGCCGGTTGTTGTGGCCGGCCACCGTTGCGGGTGCACGCGGCACCGCTGTGCTACGCGCTGCACCTGTGGTCGTCCTGGGCGCCGCCAGCGCAGGCAAGGCTGGATCCTTCATCCCCGCGTCCAGCGCACGGCGCGCCTGCTGCTGCGCTTCTGCGCCACGACCAAGCTTCTGCAGCGCATAGATCTGCAGCAGGCGCAGCCGCACCACGTCCGGGCGCAGCCGGATCGCTTCGCTGGACTGCCGGTAGGCCGTGGGGTAATCGCCACGTTCATAGGCAGCAAACGCCTGCTCGGCGATGCGGTAGGCCGCACCGGACAGCGGCAGTGGCACCTCGGCCTGCGCCATCACCGGCGCGGCGGCCGTGGCCAGTGCCACGGCAATGACGGTGGACAGCAGCGTGGTCTTCATGCCGGCAAGGCTCCGGGCGGCGGCGACTGCAGCGTGGCCGCAAGCCGGCGCTGCTCCTGCATGGCCTGGGCCACGGCCTCCTCGGTGGTGATGCCCTGCTTGACCAGGTAGTCGCCGATGCGACCGTCGCGCTGCGGCATGTAGTCGTCCAGTGCGATCTCGAAGCGTGCGTGATCGATCAGGCGCATTTCCACCAGCAGGTCGCCCAGCAATGGCACGTTGTCCAGGTGCCACTGCCGTTCGCCACCGATCAGGCGCAGGCCCGCGTTGATCTCGCTTTCGCGGGCAATGCTCTGTTCGATGTGCTCGCTGCGCGTTTCCTGCTTCAGCAATGCCACGGCGTCCTCGGGCAGCGGACTGGCCACGGCCAGCCGCAGGGTGCCTTCCTGGCGCGGCGGCAGCGGCAGCATGCGCCATTGCACGCAGGCATCGGCACTGACCGGGAACTGGCAGGCACGCAGGTAATCCACGTCGATCACCGCGCGTGGCAGGTCACCCTGGAACGCGATGGCCTCGGCCAGGGTCTCGTCATCCAGCCAGCCCTGGGTGAGCAGGATGCGGCCCAGCGGTTGCTGGCGGCCTGCCTGCTGCTGGTCCAGCGCCTGCTGCAGGCGCTCGGGTTCCACCGCCTGCCAGGTGGTCAACAGCTCACCCAGTTGCTTGCGGGTCTGCACCAGCTGCGCCGCATCGGGGAAGTCGTGCATTGTCTTGTCCCAGACCATGCGCTTGCCGAACAGCAGGTAGGCCAGGAACACCTTCCAGGCACGGGCGGTGGCCATGAAATTGATCATGTTGCCGACCACCATGCGCGGGATCGACATCAGCGCGTGCTCCCAGCCGTACAGCCGGTTGACGAAGTAGAAACGCTGCACGACCCGGGTCGCCAGCGCTGCGGTGGTCAGCAGCGCGACATTCATCTGCCAGGTACCGGCCTGGAACACGCTGGGGAACTGCATCGTCCACAGCCCGGTCATCTTCAACAGCCAGAACAGCAGCAGCTGCAGGAAGATGATGTAGGCGATGATGCTGACGAACGAGGTGATGATGCCCTTGCGGTCGCGCGCCAGCAGGTACTTGGTGGCCAGTGATCCACGCCAGCCCAGCGACTCCCAGCTCTGCAGGCCGATGCCCAGCACCCACCGCGCCTTCTGCCGGTACGAGGCACGGAAGTTGTCGGGGAAGTACTCGCGCACGCACAGCGCCATCTGCTGGGTACGCTCGCGCACCGGCCCCCAGCCGAACCATGACGGACGGCGCACGCGGAACTGCACCGGGAAGCGGGCGAAGATCGACTGCATGCCCATCGTCGCCAGCCGCGCACCGACGTCGTAATCCTCGGTGAGGCTGTCGGTATTGAAGGGCTGGTTGTCGGTCTGCGCGCTCAGCGCCAGCAGCGCGCGCCGCGAGAAGCAGGTACCCACGCCCGCGGAGGGCACCATGCCGGACACGCTCTCGCGCACCACCAGATCCTTTGCGTGCCATTCGGCGAACTCGTCCATGTAGACGCCGGCCACCAGTTCGTACCACTCGCGGTCCAGCGAGGTCACCGGCAACTGGATCATGTCCTTGCGTGGCAGCAGGTAGTTGTAGAAGCACAGTTCCATCGGGTGCAGCACGTCCTCGCTGTCGTGCAGGATCACCCCGGCGAATTCGATGTCGTGGCGCTTCTCGTAATCGAAGATGGCCAGGATCAGCCAGTTCAGGCAGTCGGCCTTGCTGGTCGGCCCGTCGTGCGGCACCTCCACCCGGCGCAGGCGCTTGTAGCGGCGGCGCATGCGCTCCACTTCATCGATGGTCTGCTGGTCGTTGGGATAGGTGCCGACGAACACGACGTACTCGCGGTAGTCGAGCACGTTGATCATGTTCTCCACCATCTGCGCGATGACGTCGTATTCCATCCACGCCGGCACCATGATCGCCAGCGGCTGTTGCGGCCGCTGCATCAGGTCTTCCTGGGTCAGCGGCCGGTACGCTTCGCGACGCTTGATGGTGAGCGCGCGCCAGCTCTCGCGAACCCAGTACCAGACATCGATGAACAGGTCATCGAGGCTGGAGATCAGGATCAGCACGGCCACCGCCGCCGCCGTGGTTTCCAGGGCGGCGTAATAGTTGGCCAGCTGGATGTTCCAGAACAGACCGTCCACGGTGGATCAGTGCCCTGTGTTGGCGGACTTGCGGCGGCGCACCTGGGTGACGCGGGCGGCCAGCAGCGCGAACACGATCACGCCGACCAGCAGCAGCAACCAGACCATGTGCCGTTCCCACTTCGATTGCGAATTGCCATCCCGGGCAACGCGGCTTCCGTAAGGATCCTGGCGATCGAACTCGCGCACGGCATCACTGCCGTCGAGCACCGCAAGATCACCGCGCAGCAGCCGGAACGGTGCGCCGAACGACGGTGCCTGTGCGCCCAGGTCGCTGTACAGCACGCCGAGCTGGCCGCCGGAGGTGCCGACCTGCACCACCGCGGCGCGATCCAGGCCGCCGACATCCAGCAGCGGCTGCGGCTTCCCGCCGATCAGCAGGTGGCCGTCCTTCAGGCCGGCCACATCAACACCCGACGGCGCCACACCGAAGGCCAGCCACGGCGTACCCGGGCTGACCGCCGCACCGGCATCGACCACCTTCAGCGCCGACGCCTCCGGCGAGGCGCCCATTGCACTGGCCACCGCGATCACCTTGCGCAGCGATGCCGGCGCATCCTGCAGCCACGTGGCGGGCACGAACACCTGGTTGCCGCGTGACAGCTGGCTGCTGGCACCGACGAAATCACTGCCCAGCGAACGCTTGGCCAGGGTCAGGTGACTGCTGGGCAGGACCGATACCGGATAGGCGGTGGCCGGATCGTGGCAATAGGGGCGTGCCGGCTGGCGCAGGAAGCTGACCCGGATCTCGTTGCGCGCCGACAGCGCATAGGCCGGCACCTTGGCCACCAGCCGCTGCGGCTGGCCGTTGGCCGACAACACCTTGCCCCCCAGCAGGTAATCGTTGAAATGGATGGTGGCCACCGCGCCCTGCCCGGCCGCGTTGGGGGCCGCCGAGACGTCGATCACCACCTCTTCGGGCAGGCGCCCATCGGCCGACAGCGCGCCGAGGTCGAAGGCGGCGCTGCGGTCCGCGCGGGTGACGACATCCATCGTGCCGGCGATGTTGCCGAGCCGGCTCAGCAGCACCTGGTCACCGTCCAGCTTCGGCGTGCCCGCTGCGCTGACCTGCAGGCTGCGGCCCAGCGCATAGCTGCGCCACTGTTCGGCGAACAACCCGGCGACCTTGCCCGCCGCCGCCGGGTCGACCACCAGCGTCGGACGGCCGGCAACGGCCACCACGCTGACCGAGGCGCTGGTCGCGGGCTTTTCCAGGCCACCCATGTCGGTACCGCGCCACGCGGCGAACGCCGTGCCCGCGTCGGCGCCAGTGGTGGCAACCTGTGCGGCCAGCGCATCCAGCGCCGCGCGCACGCCGGCCCGCAGCGCATCACTGCCGATCATCACATCGGCGGCCAACGGCCCGCTGTCCCGCAGCGACAGCAGCGCACCGACTTCGGCCAGATCCTTGATCGCGTATGCCCGCTCGCCCGCGGCCAGCGCGGCATAGGCCGGCACGCCCTGCAGGCTGGCCGGGATGCTGATGCCGGTCAGGTCGACACGGTCACCAACCTTGGGCAGCGCCACCACCTGCACCTGCTTGCCACCGGCCTGCATTGCGGTACCGATGCGCCAGGCCGCATCGTAGGCGGGCGCCTGCAGTGCCTTGCCATCCACCAGCAGGCGCACCTGCGGGGGCAGCGCGCCCCACGCCTTGGCCACGGTATCCACGGCGCGGCCGTCGAAGCGGTAGCTGAAACGCGAGTCCGGCGACAGCCGCAGCACGTTGGCCGGCGCGCTCTGGTCGGCACATTGGTAGTCGGACACGATCGACCACCAGCCGACGCCGACCCGCACGAAGCCGTTCTGGCGGGGTTCGCCATCGATGGCCAGCAGCTGGCTGGCATCGCCCTGGGCATCGGTGATCGAGCGCGCGGCGATTGGATCGCCATCCACCGACCACAAGCCCGAGGTACGCCCAGCGTGCCCGCGTACATAGCGCCCATCGAGCTGCAGCTGTGCATCGCGGGTGGCAACGCCAGCCGGCACCGGCAGGTAGACCTCGCGCTGGCTCTCCTGCCCGCTGAGCACCAGCGGTTGGCGGAAACCGAGTTCGCGCAGGGTCATCTGCCGGTTGACCGTGCTGTCGCCGCTCCATTCGGCGAACTGGCCGGCGACGCTGTCGGCGGCATGGGCACTGCCAACCACGCCCGACAGGACGAACGCGGCGGCGGATGCAAGCAGGGGAGAGCGGCCGGTCTGGGTCATGGCGTCACTTCGCGTGGATGGGAGTGGGCGGCACCGCCGCTGCGGAGGCCAGGCGAGAATTCGGGAAGGGGCGTGCCACGCAGCGCGGCGACGATGCGCGCGCTGGCACGGCCATCGCCGTAAGGGCTGGCATCGGGATCGAAGTGGGTCGGGTGCGGTGGTTGTGCCAGTGCCGCATTGACCGCCTCGACAATGCGCGAAGGCGTGGTGCCGACCAGCGTCACCACACCGGCCTCGACCGCCTCCGGGCGTTCGGTGACGTCGCGCATGACCAGCACGGGCTTGGCCAGCGCCGGCGCTTCTTCCTGCACGCCCCCAGAGTCGGTGAGGATGACGTCGGCGCGCTGCATCAGGCGCACGAAGCGCAGGTAATCCTGCGGCGGCACCAGGTGCACGTTGTCGAGATGGCCGAGGTGGGCGTTGACCGGGCCCTGCACGTTCGGGTTGAGATGCACCGGGTACAGCACCTGCAGGTCCGGCCGCCGGGCCAGCTCGGCCAGCGCGCGGCAGATGTCCTCGAAGCCCTGGCCGAAGCTCTCACGGCGGTGGCCAGTGACCAGCAGCAGGCGACGATCGGGATCAAGCATATGGAAGGGTTCGTCAGCCCGCGCACGCAGCGCCGGGGCGGCATCCAGGCGCTCCACGGTCTGCTGCAGGGCATCGATGACGGTGTTGCCGGTGACCAGGATCTGCCCGCCCAGGTGTTCACCGGCCAGGTTGGCGCGCGAGCTGGGCGTGGGCGCGTACAGCTGGTGGCCGACCACATCGATCACCCGCCGGTTCATTTCCTCCGGCCACGGCCGGTTGATGTCACCGGTGCGCAGTCCGGCCTCGACATGGCCGATCGGAATGCGGTGGTGGAACGCGGCCAGCGCGGCGGTCATCGCCGTGGTGGTATCGCCGTGCACCAGCACCCTGTCCGGACGGACCTGCGTGTACAGCGCGTCAAGCCGCTCGAACAGCTTCGCGCACAAGCCATTGAGGGTCTGGTTGGGGACCATGACATCGAGGTCATGGTCGGCGGTGATCTCGAACAGCGACATCACCTGGTCCAGCATTGCCCGGTGCTGGCCGGTGATGCAGACCACCGATTCGATATCCGCAGCCTCGCCCAGGGCACGCACCAGCGGCCCCATCTTGATCGCTTCCGGTCGCGTGCCGAACACCGACAGGACCTTCACCGCAGCGCTCCGGACGGACGGCGCGAGGAAATGCCAGGAGCTGTAGCCACGTCTGGATCCTTTCGGCGTTCCCGTCCAACACCCGCAGGCAGGAGACGGTCACCTCATGAGGAAACTCCAAAATCGCGACGTACATCACATTCGAATGATGGTACGCGCGTCGTGGCATTGATCTTCATCGTTGGAAGATCAAGACGCAGTCAACGCCGCCCGCGGAACGGGCGACGTTGCAGTGAAACGCAGCAGTGGCCGCAGCCTGGGACCGCCTTACTCGTACTGGATGGTGAACGTGGCCTGGCCGTTCGCGACACCGGCGCCGACCGTGCCGGCCTGGGTCTGCACATAGCGCGCGCGCAGCGGCAGCGCCATGACGCTGGTGCCCGGCGCGGTGGTGCCGACGTTGATGGTCTGGCCGAAGCGGACTTCGCGCTCGGTGGTGCCGTCACGCTGGACCATCTGGATGCCGATGCGGGTGGCGCTGTTGGTCGCCGCGCTCAGCTTCAGCACGCCCGGCATGTTCGAGCTGTCCTGGTCGGCATCGAGGCGGATGCCGATCTTGCTCTGGTACTGGGCAACATTGCTGCCCTGGCAGTTCAGGCGGATCTCGAAATCGCGATCGACGGCCTTGGAGCCGACACCGGTGAAGGTGGTGTTGGGCACGCTGCCGAAATCGACGGCGATGTTGCGGCTGCCGGCCTGCACTTCACAGGTCGGGCTGACCACGGTGGTGCCCGAGCCCTTGAAGGTTGAAGTCAGCACTGGGCGGCTGGCACTGTCACCGTCGAAGTAGTATGTGGTGAAGCGCCCATTGGGCGCGATCACGCCCGAGCCAGTCTGTGCGGCGGTCTTGATCAGCTGGATGCGGAAGCGACCGCCAATCAGCGTAACGGTGCTACCACCGCCAAAGCTGAGCTGATGCGGGTAGTAGACCTGGATCGCCCCGGAATCACGGAACAGCTTGATGCCAACACCGGGGACGTCGGTTTCATAGGTATTCGCAAAACCAGGAACCGGACGCTTCTGCGCCGCGTTGACGTACTCGCCGATCGAACGACCACCGTTCCAGTCGCAGCTGGCCACACGGTCGCGCTGGGTGATCGACTCGCTGATTTCCTTGATCACGCCGCCAACCGGTGTGCTGGGCAGGATCACGATCTGGCCCATGTCCATGGTGACGTCCTGGGCCGTAAACCAGCTGGAGCTGATCCGGCACGCAGCACTGGCCTGCTGCGCCAGCAACACACCACCGAGCACGGCCACGGCAGCCAGCGCCTTGCGGCCTCGGGAAGAAATCATCGGCATGCTGCCTCCAGCGGGATGAAGCCGGTCTTGGACGCATCGGCGCCCGCCGGAACCTGGTAATCGACGGTGCAGCGCTGGTCGGCGCCTGCGCCCCATTCCACCAGCAGGCGGCCCTGGTTCTTTTCACTGCGCACGTACAGGCGGCCGCCCTGGCTGACCATGCCCACCGGCTGGCCCTGCTCGTCCTTGACCTGCGCACCGAACGGCATGGTGCGACCATCCGGGTTGCGCACCTGGATCAGCAGCGCGTTGCCCTTGCGGGTATCGAAGCGCAGGTAGCTGATGGCACCGGCGAACGGCGCGATCGACTGGCTGGTGCTTTCCAGCTCGACGTCGTGGGCCATGCCCTGCGGGTCGAGGGTGACGGTGTTGAGGCGGTACGGCGACACGTACGGCACCACGGCGTAGCCGCGGCCATCGACGCGCAGGCCCGGGGCGTTGCTGACGATCGCATCGCGCGCGCCCGGTGCTTCCACCAGCACCATGGTGTCGCCACGCTGCGGGGTGAAGGTGAAACCACCCGGATGCACGACCACGCTGCCATTGGCACCCACCGAAGCCTGACGGAAGTCACGCGAGTGGCTGTAGCTGGCGTTCAATGCGGAATAGCGGCTGCGGTATTCGACGTTGCCGATCGCGGTGGTGCTGCCCTCGCGGGAATCGGACAGGGCCGCGCCATAGCTGAAGTTGTTGTCGACACCGGCCGAACCGGTGATGCCAACGCGGCTGTTGTCGTAGCCCCCGCGGTCGCGCACGCCAAGATCAGCACTGAACGACACAGGGTGGGTACCACGGCCCAGCGGCACGCTCATCGACAGCAGGTACTGGGTATCCGAGCGGCCGAGTACGCCCTCCTCGGTGCGCAGCGCCGAGAAGCCGTAGTTCACCGAACGCCAGGCGTTGTTGTAGCCGACCTGGTACTGCTTGGAGGTGCCGGAACGGTCGTAGAAGTCGCGCACCGAGCCGGTCACGTACAACGCGCCGCCCCGACGGCCCAACGGCTGGTTCAGGGTCACCTGGAACTGGCTGCGCTGGCGACCACGGGTGGTCGGATCGATGCCGCGCTTGTCCGAATCACGGCCATACAGCGCATCCTGCAGGCTGTAGAAGCCTTCCGTCGAATAGCGGTAGGCGGCCAGGGTCAGGTTGGTCCCGGTCTCGCCGATCATGTTGCTGTAGCTCAAGCGCACGCTGGCACCGGTGTGGTTGCCGTAGTGGTCGAACGTCGTACGTGCGTGGGTGACGTCGGCGGCGAACGCGCCAACCGGCGTGGACAGGCCGACGCCGTACAGCAGCGACAGGTAGCCGTCGCTCAGTGCACTGCCGCCGTACAGCGTCAGCTGGTTGCCGATACCGCGCTGGTAGGTGCCCTGCACCAGCCACGGCTCATCGGCCAGCAGCTTGTTGCGCACCTGGCCGGCGGTCAGCGAGTAACGCGACACGCCTTCGCGCAGCATCTGCGGCACCGAACCGAACGGCACCTTGAATTCGCGGCGGCGGCCATCGGCCTCGATCACGCTCACTTCCAGATCGCCGCCGTAGCCGGTCGGGTACAGGTCGTCGATGACGAAGCTGCCCGGCGACACGGTGGAGGAGTAGATCAGCTGCTCGTTCTGGCGCACTTCGATGCGTGCATTGGTCTCGGCGATGCCGCGCACGACCGGCGCGTAGCCGCGCAGCGAATCGGGCAGCATGCGGTCGTCGCTGGCCAGGCTGGCACCGCGGTAACCGATTGAGTCGAACAGTTCACCGGTGGTGTAGGCCTCACCGATGGTGAGCATGCCGCGCACCTGCGGGATGCCGCGCTGCGCATAGGTGGCGATGCTCTGCCAATGGCGGCCGTCACCCTCGGTCCAGGTCAGGTTGGAGTCGTGGCGGAACTACCAGCCACCCAGGTTCATGCCGGCGTTGAGGCCGAGGTAGGCACTGCGGTTGCGCTGGCCACCTTCGACACGGCTGTCGCTGTCGATGGCATTGAAGCTGTAGCCGACGAAGCCGGCATTGATGCCGCGGTCCCACAGCGCCGGATTGACGTAGCCGCGTGCCTCGCGGCGCAGGAATACCTGCGGGATGCTCAGGTCGTAGCGCAGGTTGCCGCTGTCATAGACACCATAGGCATTGGCCATGCGCTGCTGGACCGGCACGCAGCTGGTCGTGTCGGTCGGCACGGACGGATCCTGCTGCAGCAGCACGGCTTCGCTGTCCACGCCCATTTCTTCCAGCATCGGCAGCGGCAGGCAGGCATCGACATGCCCCTGCGCATCGGCCTTGAACTGCAGATCGCGACGGCCCTGCCAGCCACCGTTGACGTAGACGTCGACACGGTAGTTGCCGGCCACCATCGGGTTGCCGTTGCTGAAGGCCGCCAGGTCGACCTGCTTGGCCTGGCCAGACAGGAAGCTGGAGTTGAACTGGGCCGACTCCGGTGCACGCGCATTGGCCGCACCACTCTGCGCCATCAGCGCCTGTTCGCCGAGATTGGCCGGTGCAGCCAGCGCCCATCCTGGGCAGGCCACGCCAGCAACCAGCAGGCAAAGCGCCTGATGGATCGACAATGTCAATCTGTTTCCGATCACACTGACATTCCTTCAATTCGCCGCACAGCGGCGGTGGCGGGATGCGCAGGCCAAGGGCCAGCGCGGCGCGTTCAGCCCCCGGTGCTGCCGAGGCGGATGGTGTGTTCCACCCGGCCGCCGTAGTCGTTGATGGTGATGAAGCGGACCTGGTCGGTGCCCGCCGGTGCGGCGAACTCCAGGCTCTGCTTCGGCGCGACCATCGCGCCCTTGTCCTCGACGGCCTTTTCACTGCTGCCGGTCACGGCATGTACTTCGGCCAGCGTGACGTGGAAGGGGCTCGGGTTTTCCACCCGCAGGCGGTCGCCGGTGCGGGTCCAGCGCAGCGCTGCCGGCGCGTCGTTGGCGACGCCCTTCAGGCCCTGCGGCCGGTAGAAAAGCTTCAGGCGCGAACGGAACGCGACCTGCAGGTAATTCTGTTCGCCGCTGTCGGCGTTGTCCGGGGACGGCGGAACATCCAGCACGTTGAGCCAGAACACCGACTCACGGTCGGTCGGCAGCTGCGCGCCGGAGAAGATCAGGCGAAGCGCCTGGCTGCGGCCCGGTTCGACGCGCGCGATCGGCGGCGTCAGCACGAACGGGGCATCGCTGGTATCGGCGGTCTGGTTGGCGTCGCCGCTGTCGATCCAGGCCTGCACCAGCGCCGGCGAATCGCCCACGTTGTCGACCTGCACGGTGACTTCGCGCGCCTGCGCCGGATAGATCACTCGCGTGCCATTGACCACCACGCCGGCCAGAGCGTTCTGGCAGAAGGGCAGCGTGAACGCTGCCAGCAGCAGCGCCCGGGGAAAGATTGCTTTCATCGGAAGTACTACGCTCGAGGTATGTGGCCTGGGGCCGCGATGCACTGGCCGGCGCGTACGCCGGCCAGTGCGGGTACGACTACGATCAGTTGTAGATGATCGTGTACTTGACGCTGCTGGTGACGTCGCCCGGGGTGGCGGCGGCAGTGGCGTAGTACTCAGCGTAGTAGTTCAGGTTGGCGGTGCCGTCGCCGGCCACGGTCACCCACTGCGAGTTGTCCTGGGCCAGACCGGTGCCAGCCGCCTTGATCGGCAGGAACGTGTTGTTCGAGCCCAGCAGCTGCAGCTGCACGTTGGTGGCAGCGTTGGCCGAAGCCTGGTTGACCAGGCGGCCGCTGTTGAAGTCAACGGTGGAACCCGGCTCGAAGTAGGTGGCGACGTTGCCGGCGCTGCACTTGCTCAGGTTGATGGCGAACGGGGTACGGCCCGCAACGGCACCGGCGGTGGCCAGGGTGTTCTTGGACACGGTCGGCAGGTTGACGGCGAAGTCCTTGCCGCCCGGGGTCGAGATGGTGCAGGTCTTGTCGGTCACCTTGCCGTTGAAGGTGATGGTGCCGTCGGCGGCGTTGGCGGCCAGCGGAGCGGCGGCCAGCATCAGAGCGGCGATGATATTGATCTTGTGCATTCGCTTTTACCTAACCCTACTGAAGAGATGAGAAGTAGAGGAGGAAGCAAGGAGCACTGCCGGGCTATCAAGACCCATCCTTGCGTCTCACCTGTGGCCGGACTCGGACATACCTTCCCCTGAATCCGTGACGCAAGTATAGGCACAACTGTGATGAAAGTCTCATTATTTTTCTGAACGCCAATTCATTGACGCTTTAAATGTGACGTGATAGTCAAAATCGAGATTAAGGGAGCGAGGGGAACGTGACGGTGGCCGGATCAGGTCACAAACGACCCTGCATGACGCTCCTGGTGACGCGTTTGGCATGCGCGGAAACAGGCTTTTTTCAAGTGAAAATCGCCTTATTTGATGCGCATCACTCTTTCTTGGTGATGGCCCTAGCAGATTCGGATTTGTCCTATTAAAGACGGATCGAACCTGTCGCTAACTAGGACACACCGAACCAGAGAACGTGTCATGAGGAACTCCATTCTGCTGTGCGTGGCCCTGATGTCCGTCAGCGCACTGGCCCAGGCCAGCAGCGGCAGCATCCGTTTCAGCGGCCGCATCGCCGAGCCGGGCTGCACGACGGCCCTGTCCCAGGGTGAGCTGAGCCTGGCCGCCTGCCCGCCTTCGGCCAAGGGCTCGACGGTGGCCGTGACGGCCCTTGCCGATGGCCAGGCCGCCACGCTGCGCGACGGCAAGCGCCAGGGCCAGAAGCTGTCGGTGTCGGCCAGCGCGATGCGCGCCGGCGATATCGCCTTCTCCGAGCGTTACAGCGTGCAGGCTTCGAAGCAGCAGCCGCTGCAGGGCGCCTACCTGGTGGTGGTCGACTACCTGTAAGCCGGCGTGCTGCAAGCCGACGCGTTTACGCCGGCGGCAGCTCGAAGACCTGGCGCAGATAGGCCAGGTAGCCCGGGTCGTCGCACATGCTCTTGCCCGGCGAATCGCTGAGCTTGGCCACCGGCTGGCCGTTGCAGCGGACCATCTTGATGACGATGTTGAGCGGCGTTGGCCCCAGATCATTGGTCAGGTGGGTGCCGACGCCGAAGGCGACCTGGCAGCGACCACGGAAGTAGTCGTACAGGCGCATCACCTTGGCGATGTCGAGCCCATCGCTGAACACCAGCACCTTGCTGCGTGCATCCACCCGGCGCTGCTGGAAGTGCGCCAGCATGCGGTCGCCCCAGTCGAACGGATCGCCCGAATCGTGGCGGACACCGTCGAACAGCTTGCAGAAGTACATATCGAAGTCGCGCAGGAACGCATCCAGGCCGACCACGTCGGACAGCGCGATGCCCAGATCGCCGCGATACTCGCGTGCCCACGATTCCAGTGCCGCCACCTGCGAGTCGCGCAGGCGCGGGCCCAGCGCCTGGAAGGCCTGCAGATACTCATGGGCCATGGTGCCGTGCGGGGTCATGCCGTACAGGCGGGCGAAGTGCACGTTGCTGGTGCCGACCAGCTGCGGGCCGAGCGCGTCGCGCAGCAGCGGCAGCAGACGGGCGTGCCAGTCACGCGAGTAGCGGCGGCGGCTGCCGTAGTCGGCAATGCGGCACTGCTCGAACCCCGGGGTATCGCGCAGCAGCGCGGCCTTGGCCTGCAGGCGGCGCTCACCCTCGGCGAAGTCGGCAGTAGTGGTGTTGCGGAACCAGACTTCGTTGATGATCGCCAGCAGCGGCACTTCGAACAGGATGGTGTGCAGCCACGGGCCGGTGATGTCCAGTTCGATCTCACCGGGCACGGTCTTCGACGCGCGTAGCTGGATGTACTTGCGGTCGAGGTGAAACAGGCCGAGGAAATCGGCGAAATCCGGCTTCACGAAGCGCAGGCCACGCATGTAGTCCAGCTCCGCGTCGCTGAAGCGCAGGCTGCACAGGTGGTCGATCTCTTCGTCGATCTGGTCGATGTAGTGGGCCAGGTCGATGCCGGGCGTGCGGCACTTGAACCGGTACTGCACCTGGGCACCGGGGTGCTGGTGGAGCACCGCCTGCATCATGGTGAACTTGTACAGATCGGTGTCGAGCAGGGACTGGATGATAGGCATGGGGCGGATTATGCGCCCGGCGGAGTGAACCGTGGGCGCGCCCGCCTTCCGTAGAGCCGGGCCCACGCCCGGTTGGATTGTTGCCTGAGCCGCGCGTGGGCTCGGCTCTACAACGACCTGCGCAGCAGGCGCGGCACCAGCATCAGGGCGTGCGCCCAGATCGCGCCCCACACCGCCACCCGTACCGGCAGCGAACGCTGCCTGGCCTCGAACTTCTGGAAATAGCGCCACAGGCCCTTGTGCTTGTGCCATTCAACGAAGAACGGCCGCGAGCGGCTGGAGACGCCACGAACGTGGGTGACCTGCAGGTCATTGGCGATCGCCACCACCGCCCCGGCTTCGCGCGCGCGCCGGCACAGGTCCAGGTCTTCGGCGTGCAGACGATAGCCCGCGTCCCAGCCTCCGATGCAGTCGAACAATGCACGCGGCATCATCAGCAGCGCGCCAGACAACGCCGGCACCCGCTGCAGCACCTGCTGCGGGTCACGCGGCACCGCCAGCTTCGAGCCCTTGCCTGGCGAGCGCAGCATCATCAGGAAGTCCGGATCGCGGCGGCGCACGGCCTCGTCGGCATGGCCCTGCTCGTCGACCTGTTCGACGCCGAGCAGGCAGTCGCCCAACGCTTCGGCACGGGCGCGCAGTGCGGCCAGTGTTTCCGGTTCAACCATCAGGTCCGGGTTGATGAAGGCCAGCCATGGGCTGTGCGAATCGGCCACGCCCTGGTTGTTGGCGGCGGCAAAGCCGGGATTGTCCGGATTGCCGACGAAACGCACGCGCGGGTCGTGGCTGGCATGGCGCTGCACGATATCCAGCGTGCCATCCATCGAGCCATTGTCGATCACCCGGATCTCGGCCACGTCCTGCGCCTGGCGCAGGCGCGAGAGGCAGGCATCGATGGTGCTGCCACTCTGGTAGGTGACGACGATGGCGGCAATGGCAACATTCAAGCAGGAGGCTCCGGCGCGGAAGACGGGACGAACAGGTCCCCCTGTTCCTTCGGCATTATCGCCTGCCGCATGCGCTGCTGCAGGTCGGCACGCAGCCCGTGCAGTGGGTCATGCATCAGGAAGTCAGCCAGCCGAGGCACCCAGCCCGGCCAGCGCGCGGCCAGGGCCTCGAGATCGCCATCACGGCTGACCGCCTCCCCTGCCCGGCTGACGAAGGCGGTCTCGCACAACACGTTGCGCCATCCCAGGCCGGCCATGCGCAGGCTCAGGTCCACCAGCGCCGCGTTCCAGCCGGCATAGCTGTCCACGTCCAGGCCGCCGGCACGCCGGCGCGCGTTGCCCCGCACCAGCACCGCGTGGGTGACCGCCGACGGCAGCTCCGGGTGCAGCGCTGGCAGGCCGGCACAGGTCTGCGCCAGCAGCGCGGCATCGTCGGGTTCCGGATTGATCTCGCCCAGCCGGGGCCACGCAGCGGTTTCGCCGGCATTGCACCATGGGGTTGCGGTCGCGATGGCGGCATCGCGGGCGAAGGCGTCCTGCAGCTGCTGCAGCCAGCCCGGTGCTGGCACGCTGTCCGGTGCCAGCACCGCCACGTCCATGCCATCGCAGGCGCGCAGCATCTCGTCCAGGTGGGCGACTTCACCCAGTGGCCGTGCACGCCGGGTGTACTCGGCCTGCAGTGGCGTGTGCGCCAACCAGTGTTCCACCACCGCCTGCGCACGCGGCCCGGTCTGCGCGTCGTCGGCCAGCCAGACCGCGGTCCCCGGCGCGGTGCCCGCATCCAGTGCGGCCAGGCAGCGGTCGAGCGCGGCATCGTCCACGCACAGCGGCAACAACACGATCGCCCCCATCCCGCCTCCGTGGTTGTCGGTAGCCACAGCCTAGCACTGGGAGGGTATCGGCCGGGTTGCACCCGGCAGCCGCCTCAGGCCAGGGCAACAGCAACAGCCGAAGCAAAAGCTGGGTTCCTGGAGGTTGGCGGGGTGGGTCCGGTTGCGGGGGACGCTGCAA